>JAHHRP010000005.1 GCA_020025735.1 Evtepia sp. | reverse complement strand
GTTGTCCCTGGTATCGATTCCCGTCGGGATGCTCTTTATGATGACGGTAATGGGGTCTTACACAAAAGATTTTGCAAATGCCGTTAAGACAACCCAAGAGATGAACAGCACCATCGTGGAATACATCGGAGGAATTGAGGTCATCAAAGCCTTCAACCAAGGCAAGAACTCCTACGCAAAATTCACAGACCGCGTGAAGGCCAATGCCACTTACTATTACCACTGGATGAAACGAAGCCAATTCGGGATGAGCATGTCTTATTCCATCGTGCCAGCAACCTTGATTACCATTCTGCCCATCGGTTGGATCTTTTATCAAAGTGGCAGCCTTACAATGGATACCTATATCACCACCATCCTTCTCTCCCTCGGGATTGCAGGTCCCTTGCTGGCAGCCATGAATTTTGTCGATACTCTGGCACAGATCGGAACAACGGTGGAGGCAGTGGATGAATTGCTGACAGCCGAAGAGCAGCACCACAGCCAGACCCCTGTCAAACTGAACGACCGAAACATTGAACTTTCCCATGTTTCCTTTGGCTATCATCAAGATCAACGGGTTCTGGAAGATGTGTCGGTCTTGTTTCCAGCCCATTCCATGACAGCGCTAGTAGGACCTTCCGGCTCAGGAAAATCCACCATCGCCAAGCTGATTGCAGGCTTTTGGGACGTAAAGGAGGGAACCATCTCCATCGGTGGCACCGACATACGAAACATCCCCTTAAATCAGCTCTATGACGAGGTCGCCTTCGTCTCTCAGGACAACTATCTGTTTGACGAAACCATCCGAGAAAACATCCGTATGGGCCGTCCCTCCGCTTCCGACAGCGAGGTAGAACTGGCAGCAAAGGCCGCAGGTTGTGATCCCTTTATCCGCACACTGGAGCAGGGCTATGACACCCAGGTTGGAAGCGGCGGCACCCACCTTTCTGGTGGGGAGCGGCAGCGCATCACGATTGCACGCGCCATGCTCAAAGATGCCCCCATCGTCGTTTTGGATGAAGCCACCGCCTATATCGACCCAGAGAACGAAGCCATCCTGCAAAAAGCTGTGGCCGATTTGGTCCGCGGAAAAACGGTCATCGTAATCGCCCACCGTCTCTCCACCATCCGGGATGCGGATCAAATCGTGGTCGTAAACAATGGGCAAATTGAAGCCGTAGGAACCCATAAAGAATTGTCAAAAAACTGCTCCCTATACAAAAAAATGTGGCAAGCGCACATCGGAACAAAGGACGGTGAGGAAGTATGATTGGAACATTTCGGAAAATCTGGTCTTTTTCCGGGACAGAACAGAGAAATATCAATCGGTCTGTGGCTGTCAGCTTCCTGAATGCAATTTTCAGGATGTTTGAGGTCAGTGCCATTTATTTCACCATTACAGCGTTGGTCAGCGGAAACAGCGGACTGGCTCCTGCATGGATCGCATTGTGCTTCATGGTTTTGAGTATTGTAGGAAATGCTGTCACCAACCGATTCTCCAAACTTCAGCAGACGCACGCTGGTTATTTTATGGCCGCCAATGAACGGCTCAAACTTGGAAACCGCTTGAAGAGCGTCCCAATGGGTTATTTCAACGAGAATAATCTGGGAGAGATAAGTGGTGTCTGCACCACCGTGCTAGGGAATGTGGAGACTCTTGTCCCTATGGTGCTGGTCAATATTTTGAGTGGCTTCATCGGAACTGTCGTTTTTACCGTCATGATCCTTGTGTTCGATTGGCGGATTGGCCTCATTGCTGCTGCGGCCATCCTTTTGTATCTTTTCGTCCTCTCTGCCATGGAGAAAAAATTTGCTGCCGCGGCTCCCAATGCCCAGAAATCCCAAACTGCTATGACGGCAGCCGTTTTGGAATATGTGCAGGGCATGGGCGTAGTAAAGTCCTTTAATCTGAGCGGAAAAGGGGATAAAAAGCTGCAAGATACCTTGGAATTCAGTCGAAAAAGCAATTTTGACATTGAAGTTCTGCTGACCCCTTACGCCATTGCCCAAGATCTTATTCTACAAATTGCAGGAATCGGCATCATGCTGTCTGCGGTATTGCTTTGGCTCCACGGCCAGATGACTACCGCCAATGCACTAATGAGTATTGTGGTATCTTTTCTCGTCTTTGGGCAGATTAAACTCTTCGGCATGGGGATCACAATGATGCGTTTGGCGGATGCCAGCATCGACAGAACCATTGCCACCGAAGAGATGGAACAAATGGAGGAAGGCAGCAGAAATCTTTCCCCCGAAAGCCATGAAATCACCTTAGAAAACGTCCACTTTTCCTATGGTAAGCGGGAAATCATCCGTGGTATTTCTGCACACATCCCCGACCATACAACAACCGCAATCATCGGTCCCTCTGGTTCTGGAAAGACAACTTTGTGCAATTTAATTGCCCGCTTTTGGGATGTAGACCGCGGCAGCATCAAAATCGGCGGCATAGATCTCCGGGACTATACCCTGGAGGGGTTGATGGAGCAGATCAGCATGGTGTTCCAATCGGTATATCTCTTTGAGGATACCATTGAAAATAACATCAAATTTGGCAAACCGAATGCAACCCATGAGGAGGTGGTGGAAGCCGCCAAAAAAGCCTGCTGCGATGACTTCATTCAAACACTTCCAGAAGGGTATCAAACCGTGATTGGAGAAGGAGGGGCATCCCTCTCAGGAGGGGAAAAACAGAGACTGAGCATTGCAAGGGCCTTACTCAAAGATGCCCCCATCATTGTCTTGGATGAGGCAACTGCCAATGTAGACCCCGAAAATGAAGATCGCTTGCAGAAAGCCATTGAAGCGCTTACGGAAAATAAGACCATCCTGATGATTGCCCATCGTCTTAAAACCGTTCGTCACGCAAACCAGATCCTTGTGGTCGATCATGGTCAAATCGTCCAGTGCGGGACACATGAGGAACTGATCGCACAGAAAGGCATCTATGCAACCTTTGTCACGGACAGACAAAAAGCGAGCGGCTGGAAATTGAATTAAAAATAACCAGGAGCTGTGTGTATCTGAACGCATACACAGCTCCTGGTTGCTTATGCTGGGAATGATTGTCCTTGACAAACTCAATGGGATAATATATAATAATCACGTTATCAATAATCCAATTATCAATCTAAAAGAGAGGAGGTGATCGGTTGGCCACAGCAGATCGGAGCATTTCCCCTCGGCTCATGCAAAGTGCAAAAAAACATTTTTTGCAGCACGGCTTTCAGAATTCTTCCCTAAAAGAGATTTGTAAGGACGCGGGCATTACCACCGGAGCAATCTATAATCGCTTCAAAAGTAAGGAAGAATTGTTCGATGCCTTGGTAGAGGACACTGTCCAGGACCTGTTCGCAGAAGCTGAGAAAAAAGGCAATGTGGACCTGGCAAATATTTCAGACGAAGACTTAATCAAGGCATGGGATATGGACGAAAAGATCATGATGGATTGGTTCGATTTCCTGTATCAACGATACGATGGATTCATGCTGCTCCTTTGCAGTTCGGAAGGAACGAAATGGTCCAACTTTGAGCATGACTGGGTGGATGAAATGACGAAACAAACCGCTTCTTTTCTTGAGGAAGCACAAAAAAGGAACCTAATGGACAAAACAATCACCAAAAGTGAGCTTCACGTCCTTTTATCCTCCTTTTGGTCCACCATCTACGAGCCATTCATACACAAGTTTGATCGAAAAGATATTTTCGCCCACTGCCGCATCATATGCCGTCTATTCAATTGGCACCGTGCCATGGGCTTTGAAAGAAAACCTTGACATTCGCCTCCCCTTTTTCAGTGGGAGGCAACTCAAAACCCAAAAAGTTAGCGCGAACTAACTCCAAGAGGAGGAACCTATGTTCAAAAACATCTTAACCTACGCCGGTAAAAAACGTCGGCTGACGTACCTGGCAGCACTGCTTATGCTGCTGGGAACCATTTGCAATGTCTTTCCCTATCTGTTTATCTATCAGCTGCTCAAGCCTCTGCTGCTCAAAGAAGCAATGTCCTTCCACTATGTAATCTGGCGGCTGGCTGCAATGGCATTGTTTGCCGTCTTGTATGCGGTGCTGTATATCAAGGGGTTGGATCTCTCCCACAATGCCGCCTACCATACCTTGAAAAACCTGCGGATATCCTTGCAAGGCAAACTGGAACAGCAGCCCCTTGGGCTGATTCAAGGGAAAGGCGTCGGTTCGATCAAAAAGCTGTTTACAGATGACATTGAAACCATTGAGCTTTTATTGGCTCACGCCCTGCCTGAAGGCTTTGCCAATCTAGTTACTCCCCTTCTGATTTATATTTCCATGTTTTTTGTCGATTGGAAGCTGGCCCTTCTCTCTCTAGCCGCCCTTCCCCTTGGCATCCTTTCTATGGGTATGATGTTTCAATCCGGCACGCGCAAGATGGGGGCCTATTACAGTGCAGGACAGAAAATGAACAACACCATCATTGAGTATATCAACGGAATGGAAGTGGTCAAGGTATTTAACCGCGCCGGTGACAGCTATAAGCGGCTGGAACATGACATCCTCAGCTATCGGGATTTTACCTTAGATTGGTTTCGGAGCTGCTGGCCGTGGATGGCGCTCTATAACAGCATTATTCCAACAGTAGCCTTGGTGACACTCCCACTTGGCGCTTACTTTGTCCTGTCTGGACTCTCTACTTTGCCAGATCTGGCCCTTATCCTCTGCATGTCCTTTGGCATCGGCGCCCCCCTGCTTCGAGCACTGAGTTTTGCCTCGACCTTACCCCAAATCAATTACAAAATCGAAGAACTTGAAAAAGCCATGTCTGGTACCCCACTCCAGCAAAAAGATGCCGATTTTCAGGGGAAAAACCATCACATCCAGTTTGACCAGGTGTCTTTTTCCTACGAGGAGACGGAAGTGCTTCACGGGATCTCCTTGGACATTCCAGAGGGCAGCATGACGGCTCTGGTGGGCGAGTCTGGGAGCGGAAAATCTACCCTTGCAAAGCTGCTGGTCCATTTTTACGATGTTACAAATGGAAGCATTCGGCTAGGAGGACAAGACATTCGAGAGATGCGTCTGGAAGCCCTGAACCAGCAGATCTCCTATGTGGCCCAGGAACAGTTTTTGTTTAACACCAGTCTTTTGGAAAATATCCGCCTGGGCAATCTATCCGCCACCGATGCACAGGTCATGGAAGCGGCTGAAAAAGCACAATGCGGGGAATTTTTGAAACGCTTGCCCCAGGGGATTCACACGATGGCCGGAGACGGAGGCAAGCAGCTCTCCGGTGGAGAACGGCAGCGAATTTCTCTGGCGAGAGCCATCCTAAAAGACGCGCCCATCATCGTATTGGATGAGGCAACCGCTTTTATGGACCCAGAAAACGAGGACCGGATGAATGAAGCGATTTCCGAAGTAATTCGGAACAAGACCGTCATTGTCATTGCCCACCGGCTCCCCTCCATCACTCTGGCAGATCAAATCTGTGTTTTGGACCGTGGCAATCTGTTGGCAGTCGGTACGCACAAAGAATTGCTGCAAGACTGCGAAAAATATCAAACGCTATGGAAGGCCGCAGAGGAAAGCTCTGCTTGGGGCGTCGAAACTGCAAACACAGGAGGTAAGCACGCATGATTCAGCTAATCCGACGGATATTGAACCTCTCCAGAAACTACAAAGGCAGGATTCAAGCTGCGTTTATCTTTTCGTTTTTGAAAGCCATGTTGAAGATTTCTCCCCTTGCTCTGTCGTTCTTTGCTTTGAATGCCTTCTACCAAGGCACCGTGGATGCAACATTTTGCCTGTGGCTTGGCGTGGGAATGGGAATTTGTCTTCTGTTGATGGTCGTTTTCCAACTGGCCTCTGATCGGCTCCAATCACCTGCGGGCTACAAGCTATTTGCTGATATGAGAATGGATCTGGCCAAGCATCTGAGAAAAATGCCAATGGGCTATTTCACAGAAGGAAATCTGGGGAAAATCAGCTCAGTGATTTCCACAGATATGCTGTTTATTGAAGAAAACGCCATGGTTGTTCTGGCAGATATGATGAGCTTCATTTTCTCCCAGTTTGTCACCGTTCTCTTCCTCTGCTTTTTGGATCTTCGCTTAGGCCTTGTTGCTGCCATTTTGTGCTGCATCATTTCGCTGATTGCCCGCGGAATGAACCACGATGCCCTTGTCCATTCCGCATTGCGCCAACAGCAGAGCGAAAATCTGACCAATGCTGTGTTGGATTTTACAGAAGGCATTGGCATTATAAAGACCTATAATCTACTTGGGAAGCATTCACGGGAGCTCACCCGCAATTTTGAGAAGAGCTGTCGAACCAACATCGCCTTTGAGAAAAGTCAGGCACCTTGGGCTACGGCTACACATATTTGCTATGGCCTTGCTTCTGTCCTTGTGTTGACGGTGGCAGTATTCCTATTCCAATCCGGCAGTCTCTCTCCTCTGTACTTTATTGGGATGCTTCTTTTTGTTCTGGAGCTATTTGCCCCCATCAAAGCCTTATATAGTCAAGCCACTAGACTAACCGTCATGAACAGCTGCCTGGACCGCATTGAGCAGCTCTTCGAACAGTCCGAGTTGTTGGATACCGGAAGCCAACACATTCTCCACGAGTATGACGGGCCGGAAATCGAATTCAGAAATGTCAGCTTCTGCTATGAAGAAAAGGAAATTTTGCATCAAATCTCCTTTGCCCTGGCCAAAAATCAGATGCTGGCTTTGGTTGGTCCATCCGGCGGGGGGAAGTCTACCATTGCCAATCTGTTGGCACGGTTTTGGGACATTCCGAAAGGCGAAATTCTTGTTCGAGGAAAAAACATCAAGGATATCCCACTCTCAGAGCTGATGGACCACATCAGTATGGTGTTTCAGCGGGTTTACCTCTTTCAAGATACCATTTACAACAACATCTCCATGGGCCGTCCAGATGCCACCAGAGAAGAAGTGATTGAGGCAGCCAAAAAAGCCCGTTGCTATGACTTCATCATGGACCTTCCTGAGGGCTTCGATACGGTAATCGGCGAGGGTGGCGCCTCCCTCTCTGGCGGCGAAAAACAGCGACTCTCCATTGCCCGCTGCATTCTAAAAGATGCTCCTATCGTGATTCTGGACGAGGCCACCGCCAATGTCGATGTAGACAACGAAAGCTATATTCAGCAGGCGATCAGCGAGCTGTGCCGGGGCAAAACGCTTCTTGTGATTGCACACCGTTTGAACACCATTCGGAACGCGGACCAAATCAATGTCATTGCTGATGGCAGGATCGTGCAGTCTGGCAGCCATGAGGACCTGGTTCAGCAAGAAGGAATCTACCGAAATTTTTTGACGTTACGAACCAACAGCTTAGGCTGGAGCAAAAATGTGAACCGGCCTCAGGCCTGAGTCGCACTTATCATTGACAAATTCATAGGATTATGGTATCATAGTTAGCATAATCTAACACTAAAACAACATCTCAATCGGGGTGTTGTTTTTTTAAGATTTTATGTTAGCCCAAGCTAACTTTAGCAGGAGGAACACCATGAAAAAATACCTTGGAAAGCGGCTGGCCTGTATGGCTGTTGTTCTGCTTGGTGTCAGCATCTTAAGCTTTCTCCTGATCGCGCTATCCGGGAAAGATCCAGCAGAAATCATGGCCCGAAAAGGAACCTTAAATGCAACCGCCGAACAAATCGAACTGATTCGCACCGAGATGGGGTTGGATCGCCCCCTCCCTGTTCGATATGTCTCTTGGCTCGGCAACCTGCTCACGGGTGATATGGGGGAGTCTATCTACTCCCACAAACCGATCCAGCAAGATCTGAAGGAATCCCTTCCCGTGTCTTTTGCTCTGGTTGCCCTGTCCTCACTATGGATCATTCTGCTCACGATACCAATTAGTCTACTCTGTGCCCGCTGGCGAAACAGTACAGCCGACCATGTAATACGATGGATCTCGTTGGCTGGCATCTGTATGCCCACCTTCTGGTTGGGCTTTCTGCTTTTGCTGCTCTTTGCCGTAAGGCTAGGATGGTTCCATGTTCTTCCTGACCCTGGACTGAAAGGATATCTTCTTCCCTCATTCACACTAGCCCTCCCCTGTGCCTGCGGGATGATTCGATTGATGCGCTCCTCCCTCTTGTCGCAGTCCAGTGCTGATTATGTTCTGTATGCAAAAGCCAGGGGCTTGTCCTCTTCCCAGATCCTAGTGCGCCACATGCTGCGCAACGCAATGCCACCTGTTGTCACTCTCTTCTGCCAGTATCTGGGCTATCTGGTTGCAGGCAGTGTCGTTGTGGAAAGCGTTTTTTCTCTGAAAGGACTTGGAAGCTATTTGGTCAACTGCGTGATTGCAGCGGATGCCACAGCTACGGCCACTTGCATCGTTATCATCGCTGGAATTTTTGTGCTGTCAAATTTGGCTGGCGATCTTTTTAACCGGTTGCTTTGCCCATGGATGGTGAGGGAAACACATGCATAAAACGCTGTTCAAAAATCCACAGGCCCTGATCGGCCTTGCTTTGATTCTCTTTGTCCTTTTCATTGCCCTGCTGGCCCCAACCCTTGCACCAAATGATCCAAACTTGATTGATACAACTTGCAAATACCTGCCCCCCAGCAGCAACTACCCTCTGGGGACCGATCAGCTGGGGCGCTGCGTTCTCTCTCGCCTCTTATATGGTGCCAGGTATTCCGTTGTCATCAGCATTCCCACCTTGCTTCTCCTGTCCGTCATCGGATTGTTGATCGGCACCCTCAGCGTCTGCGCCGGCAAAAAGGTCGATTTTGTATGCAACATGATCTGCGATGTTTTTATCGCGTTCCCCGCTTTGATCATCGCCATCGCAGTTGTCGGTGTCCTGGGCAATGGCGTCAAAAACATTGCCTTGTCGATTTTGATCTCCACCTGGGCATGGTTCGTGCGTGTGGTCCGATCCTACGCCTTGACTGAGATGAGCAGAGAGTATATCCTGGCGGCACGAATTTCTGGATGCAGCACCCCAAAAATTGTGTTTCAGCACTTGCTGCCCAACATTGCCCCACAATTTCTGGTTTACGTCAGTACCAGTGTAGCATCTTCCATCATTATGGTCTCCAGTTTCGCCTTTCTGGGACTCGGTCTTCCAGCGGGTACGCCAGAATGGGGCGCTATGTTAAACGACGCAAGAACTGGTCTATACGGCCACCCTGAATCCCTCCTCTATCCCGGCTTTTGTATTTTTCTTACCTCCGCTGGCTTCAATCTATTTGGAGAAGCACTCCGTGACCATTTAACTCCAGAGGAAACAAACTTATGAGCCTTTGTGTGAAAAATCTGTGTATTGTCGCCAACAGCGAATCCAAGGAACTTGTGCGCAACGTCAACTTTTGTCTTGCCGAAGGAGAATCTCTCATTTTATTGGGCCAATCCGGCAGCGGTAAAACCTTGACCTGCCAAGCCATCATGGGACTTTTAGATCCGAAAAGATTTTCTATCCGAGGAGAAATTTTATTTGAGGGCCGTAATCTGTTGACCGCATCTCTCCAGGAGCGGATGCGGCTCTATGGCGGTGACATTGCTTTCATTCCGCAAAATCCCATGACTGCGCTGGACCCATCCATGCGAATTGGTCCGCAAATGGACGAAACCCTTGCCCTGCACAGCCGCACGCCAAAGGCCGCACGCAAAGTAAAAATCTTGGAAAGTCTTTCTCGCACAGGATTGCCGGATGTTGAAAAACTCTATCGTGCATACCCCCACATGCTGTCCGGCGGGATGTTGCAGCGTGTCCTGATTGCCATGACCATGATGGGAGAGGCCAAAATCGTGATTGCAGACGAGCCAACCACAGCCCTTGATGTGATCCATCGGAATGAGACTATGAATTCTTTTGTACAGCTTCGGCAAAATGGCGTCGGTATTTTTATGGTAACCCACGACTTTTCCGCAGCGGTACAGTTGGGAGGCGATGGAATGGTTATGAAAGACGGATTGCTATTAGAGCGCGGATCGATCCATGATATTGTGGCAGCCCCTCATGCTCCCTATACCAAAGACCTTATCGCCGCCTCAGCCCTTTCCCGCACACGGATAGGAGGACAGGACTGATGTTGGAAGCACGGAATTTATCCAAGCGATATGCCAAAGGCACCTCCACCGCACAGGAGTATGCGGTGGATCATGTAAGCTTTTTGCTGGAGGATGGTGTCTTCTGTGCCTTGGTAGGAGAGAGCGGTTCCGGGAAAAGTACGTTGGCCCAGCTTTTATGCGGTGTCCTTCCACCCACAGAAGGGACCATTTTCTTGGATGGTGCCCCCCTCTCCTGTGCACAGTTTCATAAAAATCCCCAACTCCGGTCTAAAATTCAGATGGTCCTGCAAGACGGAAAAAGTGCGTTGGACCCTCGCTTCTCTGTCTACCGCTCTATCGCAGAACCGCTGCGGAATTTGAAGCACTTGTCCCGCGCTGAGGAACAGGAGCGGGTCTATGGGCTGATGGAATCCCTAGAACTTCCCACCGCCCTTACACAGCGAAAGGCCCATGAGTTATCTGGAGGACAGCAGAAAAGAGTCTGTATTGCCCGTGCTTTGGCAGCTGAGCCAGAACTGATTATTTTTGATGAAGCGGTGAGCGGCCTAGATGTCTTACTGCAAAAAAATGTGCTGGATCTGCTAAAACGGCTTCACGCAGAATTTCAGATGAGTAGTCTGTTTATCACGCACGATATGGATGCCGCTCTGTATTTGGCCGATCGCATTATGGTTATGCAAAATGGAGTGATTGTGGAGGACCGCGTATTTTCCGGGAATATCGACTGTTTTACACATCCATACAGTCAGCTCCTACTCTCCTCCATTCTGTCTGCGCTGCCATAATATATCCGCTGAAGCACTGATAGAAAGGAGAATTTGAATGAAGTTCAGAAAACTATTTGCCTTGGGGCTTGCAGGGGTGATGTGCCTCTCCCTAGCAGCCTGTGGAGACAACGGAAATACGCCGCCGGAATCCTCACAGGGGCAAACCAAAACCGTCACACTGACAGAAAGTTGGGATTTTTCTTTTGGCTTCTATCCCGTTGTCACTGAAGATCGTACCAACAACTATGCCGCAGGATACTGGACCAATAATTTCTATGATACCCTTGTGAGATACAATGAAAAGGGCGAATTGGAAGGTGCTTTGGCAGAACGGTGGGACGTCTCCGATGATGGAAAAACCTACACCTTTCATCTGCGTCCCGGCGTACAGTTTTCAGATGGGACCCCCCTCACATCCGATGCAGTCAAACAAAGTTTTGAAGCCATCGGCGAAAATTTAGGGAAATATAATGGGTCCTTCGGAAAGCTCAGCACTCTGTTTGACACGTTGCTTACTCCCAATGAAAACACCTTTGTGATGAAACTGACTACTCCGTATTACGGAACACTCAACGATCTGACCATGATGATGCCCATGGCCATCATCAATCCTCGTGCCTTCGAGGGTGGCATAGCAAACGCTTATGAAAATTGCAAAAATGAGACCATGGGAACCGGTCCTTATATGTTTGAAAGCCGAGAGGGAGATACCACCACCTTTGTTCGCAATCCCTATTATTGGGGCACGCCACCAGAGGTAGATGTGTTTAAGGTGAAGGCCATCCCGGATAATGATGCCAAGCAGCTGGCACTGAGAAATGGAGAGATCAATGCCATCCTTGGTGCCGACAAAATGAGCACAGAGGGGTTTGCTGCCCTTTCTAAAGAAAATGGCTTTGGCACAGCAACGGCATCTTCCAGCAACAGGACACACTATTTGGGTATGAACCTGACTGCCGCGCCATTCAAAGATCCCCTTGTCAGACAGGCCATCGCCTTGGCAATCGATCAAAAAGAACTGGAAAACTCTGTGTTCAATGGCTTGGAAACCGCTGCGGAGTATTTGTTCCCGAAAGAAAAACCGTACTGCGATGTAGAGCAGCCCGTCTATGACACCAATGTAGACAAAGCCAAGGAGCTGATGGCGCAGGCTGGCTATCTCGATACCGATGGGGATGGGATTTTGGAAAAGGATGGGAAGCCTTTGAAGATTCGCTTCACCTATTCTCAGAGTCTTTCCAGTGTTGACGATGCCGTTTTGGCGATTGCAGGTCAGCTGAAACAGATCGGCATTGATACAAATATCCAAGGTTCCGATATGATGTCTTGGTATCGAGAGATGATGGCAGGAAATTATGAACTCAGCTTCTACTACACCTACGGCAGTGCGTACGATCCTTTCACTGTGATGACAAACATAAACCCTGAAGTGGGCGCAGATCCCATTGCCGCACAGTTTGCGAGTTTCTTGTCTGACCCGGCGATCATTAAGGAGTTAGACTCCACCGATGATCTGAATCGTGTGCAGGAGATCTACACAGAAGTGCTTCAAACAATTTCTAAACAAGTCCTTGTTGTCCCAATCAGCTATATGCATGAATTGGCCCTTTGGGACAACAACCTGATTTCAGGATATGATTTTTGCCCTGATGCAAGTTATATCAATGTTTCTGCCATTCATTTGAAGTAATGGAAACGGTGCAGCCTGCCCTTCTTGGTCTGGCTGCACCGCTTTTCGTTTCTGCAATCCTCTGGGAAGGCAGACAGTGTTTCCCACGTTCCTCCACAGAAAATCAGACGTGGTCCGTGGTTTTTATCTCCTTTTTGAGCAGATGTGCGCCGCTCAAATCCATCCCCAAAGCCCCCAGGGGCGCCGTAATAAGAATCGCCAGCACAGCCACCGACAGCACAATACTGCCGCAAGGCAGACCCATCGAAAGCGGAACAGAGCCAATCGCAGCTTGTACCGTGGCTTTCGGCAGATACGCAATCACGCAATAGAGCCGTTCTCTGCGGTCGAACCCAGTGCCGATCAGACAGAGAGACACCCCTATCGAGCGGCACGCCAGGCCCAGCGCAATCATCAGCACTGCACCTGGCCCTGCCTCCAGGGTATAACGGATATCCACCGCCGCACCTACCATCACAAACAAAATCAGCTCTGCTGCCAGCCAAAGCTTTCCATATTTCTCCTGTAACCTCTTAGTCACGGAAGGAATCGACCGCATAGCAATGACCATAGACATACTCATGATGGCCAACAGTCCAGAAAGCGGCACAACTTCTTCCAGCCATTCTTCCGCTGCCAACAGCAAAAAAGATACCCCCAGTAGGATGATTACTTTTGTGCTGTTCCGAATCGGCTCCTGACGGGCATAGTGCCGTTCAAAGCTCCTTGTCAAAACCAGTCCAACCACCACGCCCAAGAGCAACCCTAGGAGGATCGAAATGGGAACGGATACAAAATCCATCACTTGGATGCCATTGCCCTGCTCTATTCCAAGGAAGGTCGTAAAAAGGACAATCACAAACACATCATCCAGAGAAGCCCCCGCTAGAATCAGCTGAGGAATGCCCTGATTTGTCCCTAGTCTCTCCTCAATCAAGTTCACCATTCGGGGCACGACAACGGCGGGAGAGACTGCCCCCAACACTGCACCCATGATGGCAGCCTCCAGCCGCTCTATCCCGAGTATGGCCGGCGCAAACAAAACAAAGGCTGCAATTTCAAACAGTGCAGGCAGAAATGCCATCAGCACCGCAGGACGGCCGATCTTTTTCAAGTCCCCCAGATCCAAAGACAGCCCTGCTTTTATCAGAATAATGACCAGGGCCATCTGCCGCAGCTCCGCAGATATCCCAAGGATCGTGCTGTCCAGCATATTCAGGACATAGGGACCCAACAGAATGCCAGTCCCCAGCATCCCAAGGATCCGAGGGAGATGGATCTTGCGGCAGACTGCCGCAGCACACAGTCCTATCAGAAAAATGAACGCCAGAGAAGTCAACATAAAAATCCTCCTTTTGGACGCAAAAAGCCGATGCCTTCCGCGACTGCAAAATCACAGAAGTCATCAGCTTATGAAAGCGGTTCAGGTTTCCCTCGGGAGAACTTCATTCCCAAATTTTCAGATCTTATTATATCCATCTGCCGATCAAAAATCAAGCAGCATTTTTTTACGCTAGGAAAGGCGGATTCCTTGTTCCCCTGTCCTCAAATAAGAATCCCTTCGCAGTGGTCAATCTCATGCTGGATAATCTGTGCCGTCCAGCCGGTAAAGGTCTTAAATCGCTCCTGGAATGTTTCCGTCTGATACCGCACCTTAATCGACTTCCATCGCTTGGCTGGGCGGACACCAGAGAGAGAAAGACAGCCCTCATCTACCTGGTATGGCTGGGATTTCTTTACGATCTCTGGGTTAAACATGACCATATAAGTACCCTCGTTATCAAACGCAATGATCCGCTTGTTCACCCCGATCATATTGGCCGCCATGCCTACACAGCCCTCCTTGTGTGCTGCCAGGGTTTCCAACAAATCTGTCGCCACAGGAACATCCAACGGTGTGGCAGGCTCTGCCTTCTGTGCCAGAAACACTTCGTCTTTACAAATTTTTTGAATCATTGGTCGTTCTCCTTTTCTGATTCCGATTCTTTTTCTTCTTTACTAACATCCGTTTCTGGAAAACTCTTACGTAAGAAGGGGGATTCTGGACAGAAGTTTCCAGATCTGATATACTATTTAAACTCAAAATTTACGTTTCATGAAGGAGGATTGAGATGGAATTTATCTGCAAAACAGTGTACGACAAAAAATCAATGACCACAATGGCAAAGGTCCTTCGGAAAACCATCCGGGCCAAGTCCGCACGCCGGATACGAATTTTTTCCTGTTTTCTCATTGCGCTCTTGCTGCTTAGCAGTTATCTCTCATGGGGAAACCCTTGGCGCATTGCACTGTACGCTCTGGTGATCGTACTGCTTCTATTGGTCACCTGGAAGGAAGATGCCCTCAATGGCTTTTTTGCCAAACGGGCGGCACTGCCCGGCATGGACGGCGTACTTACCACATTCCGGGATGACTGCTATGAAGTGCAGCTCTCCGGCGCCATATCCCAGTGGCAGTATGACAGAATCCTGATTCTTGTAGAAACCCAAACCTATCTCACCTTTGTGCTTGGGAGAAACCACGCACAGATTTTTGATAAAACAAACCTGGAAGGTGGGACCCTGGAAGAACTCCGCCTCTTTTTAGAAGAAAAAACGGAAAAGCAAATACAGCATATTGACGTGTGAGAAGGCCCATGAACAAGAATCAAAAAGCAACCATTTTGGGGACCCTCATGGCCTGCTTCGGCGCTGTATCTTACTACAAATACAAACAGCTTTTCCGAATCCCCCTGAAAGAGTATACCAGATATGCTCTCTTTATGGCTGTCCTCGATGACGAAATTTGCCGCAATGAATTAGAGGGGATCAAACTCGACGGGAAGCCTATCCTGTTTCCTCCCAAAGCAGAATCACTCCAGTACCGCTACCATCTTTTTCTCCGCCTGAATCAGAGGAAATCCAGACGTAGGCTGGAAGCTGAGATTGCTGCCTTGGAACAACGATTGCAGGCATCCAAACAACCCCCCTCTTCTATAACATGATGGTTTCTCCGCCCTGCACCATGCTTGTTTCGGCCTTGGTGCAGGGCGTCAGCATCGTTTCGTCAAACCACGATCTCTACCCGACTCCCACCCATGTTGTCTTTGGTCACCACGATCTGTTTGTCGATCTTCTCCTTCAGTTCTGCCACATGGGAAATGATCCCCACCAGACGATTCCCTTCCGCCAGACCAGTCAGTGCCCGGAGGGCCTGTTGGAGGGCCTCCTCATCCAAAGACCCGAACCCTTCATCTACAAACATGGTGTCCAGTTGAATGCCGCCTGCGGCAGACTGGATCTCATCGGAAAGCCCCAGCGCCAGAGAAAGAGACGCCTGAAATGACTCCCCCCCAGAAAGCGACTTGACACTGCGTTCTGACCCATTGTAATGGTCAATGACATCCAGTTCCAAACCACTTTGACTGCGGTTGTTCTCAGCCTCTCTGCGGCGTTTCAGCTCATATTGGCCTCCAGACATGACCAGAAAGCGGACATTGGCCCGCTGAAGGATGCGATCAAAGAACGTCATTTGGATATAAGTCTCCAATGTGATCTTCTCCTTGCCAAGGAGATTGCCGTTGACTGTGTTGGAAAGCGCACGGACCCAGGTATACTTCTCCTCCAGCACCTTTAAGTCTGCTGCCTTCTCCTGGATCTTTTTTAACGCCAACGCATTGGTGGTCAACCGGGTATGGATAACCTTTTGCGCCCTAGCCACCTCACCACGTTTTTCTGTCAATGCCCGGCTGCGGGTCTGCTGCGCTGCAACATCCACCTCGTCGCTGCTCTCCAGCAGCTTTTCTAACTGCTGGATCGTAGCCTCTATCCCTGTCAGCACCAGGTTACAAGTGTCATAGACCTCCTCTGCCGTTTTGTGTGCATCCACACGCGCCTTTATTTCTGCCCGTATCGCAGCAAGTTTTTCCTGGGCAGCCATAGCATCAGGATAGTGCAGTTCTGCTTGCGCCGCCTCTAGCTGCACGGCCAGTTCCTCCTTGCGACTCTCTGCCCGAGCCAATTCCTCTCGAACTGCAAAGGTCCTTTGTTCCAATTCTTTTAGGCGTTGCTCCTGTTGAGGAATCCATGTTTCTAATGCTTGCTTCCGCGCTGCTTTACCGTCAAGTTCCTGCAACCGTTCTGCCAGCTGCGCCAAGATGCTTTCCATCTCCCTAAGCTGTATTGCAATCTGTTCCGGTGCCTGCTCCAATGTGCAGTCCCCCAGATGATCCTGAAGCTGACGATACAGGTCCCCTTCTCTCTGCTCCCTCTGTCCTCTCAGGATGTTTCGGGCCGCCTCCTCTTGGGCAATGCGCTCCCGCAATGCCTCCTGCTGGTCTGTCAAGGAGACGCACATCGCCTCCTGCTGCCGGATCTCCTGCTCCAATTCCTTCCTGTGCGTGCGCTGCGTCTCCAGCTTCTCCAGCGATTGGTGAAGCTGAAGCAACTCGCCTTCCACCTCCTCTTGACAGGCAGCCAACTGTCGGTGTGCCACAGCAAGAGAGGGTGCCTCCACATAAGATGCCATCTGCATCAAGATCTGCCGCTCAAGCACCTCGAACGCTGTCTTTTCCTTTCCTGCCACAAGACTTTTCTCCTGCACCTCCTGCTGTGCCGCCTCAACAGCTTCTTTGGCTTGGTTGAGTTCCACCTCTGTGGGCGCTGCCGTGGAAAGCTGGGCTGGTGCAGGGTGATGCCGTGCGCCACACACTGGGCAGGGCTGTCCCTCCTCCAGCGACTGCGCCAAAAGTCCTGCCTGTTCATCCAAAAACGCCCTGTTCTTCTGGCGATAAACTTCCGCTATATTCTCTGCTTTCTCCTGGGCTTGTCGGTAAGCCGCTTGCGCTGACACTACGCTCTGCTGTGCCTTGGTGCCATCTTCCAAAAGGGATGCCAATTCCTCCAACGCTTTTTGTTTTTCTTGGGCCTGGTTTTGTTGATGGCGCAGCATCTGTTCTTCTGCTGCCAGCCCCTCCCCAGCAGACCAGCACCCTCGATTGCGTTGCAGGTTCTCCGTTTCTCGAAGCAATGCCGCAGACAACGACGCTTTCTGTTGGGACAACGCCTCACATCGGGCCTGTCCTTCCTGCATCTGCTGACCACACTCCTGCCATGCCTGCATCTCCGTTTCCAACATTCGCAGCGCTGTTTGCCGACGCTCTGCCTGGGCCAGGTCCCCAAGCAGACGTTCCTTTTCGGTCTCTGTCTGCGCCAAGGCTTTCAGTTCTTGCTTCCATGCTCCCAGCTTCTTTTCCTGATCCTGCTGCTGTGCTGCTTGCTGGGCTTGCTCTGCTGCCAGAACAGCCACACGATCTATTAGCGCCGAAAATGCAGTTCGTTTGTCAGACAATGCTTCATAGCGAGGCAGTTCTGCCTCTAACATCGCCATCTCTTTTTCCAAACCTTCCCGTTGGGGCAGTTTTGCTTCTTCTGCTTCCAACCTTTGTTTGGCTGCGTTCACTTTGGCACTCTGTTCTACCCTCTTTTCCTGGGCTTCCATCAGCTTTTCGCGGGTCTTTTCCAATTCCTCCGCTTTCCCCAGCAGAGCAGCCACCGCGTTCCATTCTGCATCCAGGTCCTCCAATGCCTCCTGCGCCTGAAGATCCTCCCGCTTATCCTGGGCAATCAGCATCTCGATAACTTCTACCGCCTCCTGGAAAAGCAATTCGCCTTCCTGCGCCTGGCGCAGCCTGGGCAACAACAAATCATCCTCGCAGCAGAGAACACCACCAAGATACTGCTGCATACTGACTCGCGCAGCCTCACAAGCCCGCTGCAACTGCCCAGACTCCCCCTTCAATGTTTCCTGAAACACCATATAGTATCGGGTCTTAAAAATCTCCCGAAAAATCTCCTGGCGGCTCTTGGTGTCCGCCAACAGTAGTTTTAAGAAGTCCCCCTGGGCGATCATGGCAATCTGAGCAAACTGGCTGCGGGTCAAGCCGATGATCTGAACGATCTCCCCATTGACCTCTCTTGCTTTGGTCACCAGACGGCCATCCGGCAGACACAGCTCCGCTTCCGCTTTCTGCACGGTGGTGCCGCCGCCCCGCTTGGCGGGACGCACATACTCAGGGTTTCGCCGGACGGTATAGGTCTTTCCACCATAAGAAAAGACCAACGCTACCTCTGTGGGGGTCTCAGGGCTGGCATACTTGGAACGAAACATGGATGGCTCCCGGTTCTCTCCGCTGGGTTCTCCATAAAGCGCGTAAGCAATGGCATCAAAAATGGTGGTTTTCCCAGCACCAGTATCACCAGTAATGAGGTAAATCCCCTGTTTGCCCAGTTTTTCCAGATCCAGAACCACGCTCCCAGCATACGGTCCAAAAGCAGATATGGTTAATTTCAGCGGTCTCATTCCTGGTCCTCCCAAATCGTTTCGATTAACTCCTGTGCAAACGCTCGTTGTTCTGCCCCCATAGGCTGCCCATTTTGCTTTTCATAAAAGGCTTCCAGCAGTTCCAAGGGTGATTTCTCGCGGACATTCTCAACCCCATCCAATCGAATCCCTGCCCTAGTACGCTTATTATCATAGTCAAGCTTCATAAGATTGGGATACATGATCCGCAGTTTGCTGATCGCCTCTGGAATATCTTCTTCGTCGGTGAGCGTGATGTGTACATAGTCCTGCCCATAGCTTGTCCCCTCGTAAAAACCACGAAAGGTCAGTGCCTCATATGTCCCCCGCAGCTCCACCATATCCCGCATGGGGACCAGCGGCACAGTGCGGACGCTTACCCATCCCTTTTCCTCCAGCACAATAACAGCAACTGATTTCTGTTGTTTAGCTTCGGAGAAGGAATATTTCAGCGGTGTGCCGCAATAACGCACGGTCGCCCGCCCTACCTGCTGAGGGCCATGGAGATGGCCAAGGGCCACATAATCAAACCCATCAAACACGGACACATCCACAGAATCCGAACCACCCACGGTATGTTCCTCAGAGTCACACCGGACAGCACCCGTAACGAACTGATGGGTCACCAACACATTCCGGGCCATAGGGTCCACAGCCATGGCTTCAATGGCAGCAGCAAGGGCATCCGTATAGGATGCAATCTCCCGGTCCTGAAAAAAACGTCGGACATGCGCTGGTTTCACAAATGGCAGCAGATAAATATTTACGGGACCATGTGCGTCAGAAAGTGTAAACACCGCTGCCTTCCCATCATACACCGGGGCCAGATGGACCCCACTCTGTGCCATCAGCCGCCCACCGAAGGCCATACGCTCAGGAGAATCGTGGTTGCCGCTGATTAGAAAAACCTGAAGGTTCCGTTCTGACAATCGTACTAGGAACTCGTCCAACAGCGCAACCGCTTCAGCAGATGGCACAGATTTGTCATAAACATCCCCCGCAATGAGGACACCATCCGGCTGCTCCCGGTCAATGATCTGAAGGATTTCTGCGAGAATATACCGCTGATCCTCCAGCATAGAAAACTCGTTGACCCGCTTGCCTAGATGCAGGTCTGAAAGATGGATGAGCTTCATAGCAAGTCTCCTTCTAAGACAGAGTCGTGTTACCTTCATTATAGCCGGGATACCCTGGTGGCGCAACACACTACAGGAGAAGAACGGGATGGCCTGTTCATCACAGACCACCTCCATCCTTTGTATGGACCAAAAAATCACACCACGAAGGGGAACATGACAGACAGTTGTCACATTCCTGTGCTATAATACCGACAGAAAAGGACAAAAGGGGTGACTGCCTATGAAAATGGATCGTCTCATCGGCATCCTCTCCATTCTGCTCCAACGGGAGAAAATCACTGCACCAGAATTGGCAGCACAGTTTGAAGTCTCTCGCCGGACCATCCAGCGGGATATCGAAACCCTGTGCCGGGCAGGGATTCCTCTCTCCACGACCCAGGGTGCAGACGGCGGTATCTCTATCATGGAAGGTTACCGGGTGGACCGCACCCTCCTCACCGACCCAGAAATGCAGGCTATCCTAGCAGGTCTGCGAAGTTTGGACAGCGTCAGCAACACCCGCCGCTATACGCAGCTAATGGAAAAACTCTCCGCTGGAACGAGTACTTTGGTCCCCAATGGTACCCATACCCTCATCGACCTATCCTCCTGGTATAAGACCAGTCTTCCGCCGAAGATTGAGCGCATCCGCTCTGCTCTTGAACAACATCGCACCATTTGCTTTACCTATTTTTCCCCCAAGGGAGAGACCGTGCGAACAGCAGAACCATACTATCTTGTTTTCCATTGGTCTGCCTGGTATGTTTGGGCCTTTTGCCAGAAGCGGCAGGATTTTCGCTTATTCAAGTTGACCCGTATGACAGATCTCTCCCATGGGGCACCCTTTCTCCCCCGACCCGCACCTTTGCCTGATCTTGACCCGGCGCGGATCTTCCCCACCGCGTACCAAGTGGTAGTACGCTTTGACCCATCTGCACAATGGCGGCTCGTGGAGGAATACGGTGCAGACAGCTTCACGGTAGAGCCGGATGGCAAGCTGCGTTTTTCCAGGGGATTCCCCGATACCGACAGCATCCTCGGCTGGCTTCTGTCCTTTGGAGACCATGCAGAACTATTAGAACCACTAGAACTGCGGGACGCCCTGTATCAGCTGGGACAGCGCCTGACAGAACGATACGAAAGGAGATCGTAACCATGGCATCCAGACAAGAGTTCGTTGATTATGTTGCCGAGCAGCTGCGGCACGCAGGCCACATCCGCGTGAAAAAAATGTTCGGAGAGTACGGCCTCTATTGTGATGAGGTATTCTTTGCCGTCATCTGTGATGACCAGCTTTTCATTAAGATGACTCCCCAGGGAGAGGCTGCCTTCCCTGATCTGCCTAAGGTCCCGCCTTATCAGGGCGCCAGAGAATCCTTTTTGATTGAAGATGTCGAGGCGCAGGATCAAATAACGGCGCTGACCCAGATCACCTGTGCCGCTCTAAAAAAGCAGCCGACCAAGAAACGGAGAACATGACCATGCCCTTTGACTATAAAAAAGAGTATAAAACCTTTTACCTGCCGCCCAAAACACCGGGCATCGTCACCATCCCAGCCATGCACTTTCTGGCTGTCCGGGGCCAGGGCGACCCAAACAAAGAGGGAGGGACATACAAAGAAGCCATCCGCCTTCTGTACGCCGCAGCCTACGCCATCAAAAGGAGCAAACTTGGCAGCCACAAACCAGAGGGATACTTTGATTATGTCGTGCCGCCTTTGGAAACCCTTTGGCAGCAAGACGGGATTGGCAGTGATCTCTCCCACAAGGAAGCGTTCCAGTGGATCGCCCTCCTTCGCCTGCCAGAATTTGTCACCCGAGATGTCTTTTCCTGGGCCATCCGAGACATCACTGTGAAAAAGAAGCTGGACGGTTCCCCTTTGTCCTTTTTCTCCTGGGAAGAGGGTCTGTGCGTCCAGTGTATGCACATCGGTCCCTATGATAATGAACCAACGACAATCCGGGCGATGGACCAATTCGCACAAGCCCAGGGATATGAGACCGACCTAAGCAGCAACCGCTGGCACCACGAACTCTACCTCAGCCATGTAGGCCGATGCAAACCGGAGAATTTGAAAACAGTGATTCGTCAGCCGATAAAGCAACGCAAATCTTCGGCACATCTGCCAAAGGCTGGGAAAGGCGGGATTCTATGACCACTTCACAAATGAGTCGCGTTTTCCCGTGCAGCATTGAGCGGCTCTGGACCACTGTCATCAATCTGGAAGACACCGCCTGGCGCAGTGACCTGGATCGCGTAGAACCACTCTCCAGAAATCACTTTGTGGAGTATACAAAGGCTGGCTATGCCACCTTCTTCACCGTCACAGCCCAAGAACCTCTCCACCGTTGGGCATTTACCATGGAGAATGACAATCTGTCTGGCCATTGGGAGGGCAAATTTGAAGCTGTGGGAGGTGGTTCTCAGCTGTCTTTTACCGAAACGATCACTGCAAAACACTGGTGGATGCGCCCCTTTGTCCCTGGGTATTTGAAGCGGCAGCAATCCTTGTATCTAAAAGATCTGCAAAGAAAGCTGGAAGAGACAACCAACAAATCTACTTAGTAACTTAGATTTCTATTTTCTCACAAGACAAGAGGAGCCGTGCTGTCACACACCGCTCCTCTTGTCTTTCTTTGCTCTTATCCCAAAAATTATTCGCCGCGCTCTGCCATCAAGACTTTAATTTCACTTTCATTGATGCCAACCATCGCTTCGCCCAAATCTTCGGACATTTCAGCAATCACCTTGGCATCCTCAGCATGCTTCACTGCTTTAACAATGGCTGCTGCACGCTTTGCAGGGTCACCAGACTTGAAGATCCCGCTGCCAACAAACACACCATCTGCACCCAGTCGCACCATAAGGGCAGCATCAGCAGGAGTCGCTACACCACCTGCGGAGAAGTTGGCAACCGGCAGATGACCGTTATCATGAACATACTTTACCAGTTCATAAGGCACCCGATATTCCTTTGCCGCCTCATAAAGCTCATCCTCCCGCAGGGTTGTCAGCGCCCTCATTTCTTTGTTGATGGTACGCATGTGCTGCACTGCCTGCACCACATCCCCCGTTCCTGCCTCGCCTTTGGTGCGAATCATGCAGGCACCTTCCTGAATTCTTCTCAATGCTTCACCCAAGTTTCTTGCGCCGCAGACAAACGGTGTTTTGAACTCTGTTTTATCAATATGATAACTGTTGTCTGCCGGACTCAGCACTTCGCTTTCATCAATGTAATCAATGTGGATGGCTTCCAGGACCTCTGCCTCTACAAAATGGCCAATCCGGCATTTTGCCATAACAGGAATGCGAACCGCTGCCTGAATCTCCTTTATCATCTTGGGATCGCTCATTCTGGAAACACCGCCTGCGGCACGAATATCCGCAGGAATCCGTTCCAATGCCATCACCGCACTCGCACCTGCCGCCTCAGCAATCTTTGCCTGTTCTGGCGTGGTAACATCCATGATAACGCCGCCTCTCAGGCTGTCCGTTAACTTGACTGCTGCTGCATATTCTTCTCTTGTCATGGTTTTTCCCTCCTGATAATAGATTCTTTTCGAAAAGTATGGTATCATCATAATACAAAACTGTACCTCTTAAAATATCCAGTTTTAATTGTTTTTGAAGGGACAATTTTCATGATCTATGACTACATCACCCTGGACAGAAACACTTCTGTCCCTTTGTGCCGTCAGCTTACCCTTGCCCTGCAAAAAAGCATTGACACGAAACGAATCCAAAAAAACGAAAAACTTCCCTCCATCCGCATGGCCGCAGCGGAACTGAAAGTCAGCCGTACCACGGTGGAGTCAGCCTATATTCAGCTTTGCAATAAAGGCTATCTGGAGAGCCGTCCCCAAAGCGGCTACTATGTCCAGGAGAAAATCCCTGCACCACAAACGAGAAAAACTCTCTCTCCTGCTCCACCCCTGCCTGTCCGCTACGATTTTTCCTCTGGTCAGGTGCTCAGTAAAACAACCGACATCCTTCTTTGGTGCAAACAAATGCGGTCTGCGCTGCAAAACCAGGCAGACATGCTTTCTTATGGAAACCCGCAAGGGGAAGATTCCCTTCGTCACGCCATTGCCGAATATGCATACAGGACGAGAGGCGTGGAAACAGAGAAAGAAAGCATCCTTGTTGGGGCAGGTACACAGCTGCTGTTTATGCTTTTTTGCAGCCTCTACGACAACCGCGGAACCCTTGCCATACCTGCCCCCGGATTCAAGCAGGCAGAACGGATTTTTCGGGATTTTGGCTTTTCCATTGTGTACATAGACACAGAAAAGGAAATGCCCTTCTTACAACAGCTGGAAAAATCCAGCGCCTGCCTTTACTTGGATATCCCAGCCCAACAGCCAAAAAGAACACCCGCCGCAGTTAAGCAGCATTATGGTGACTTATTGGCTTGGGCATCGGCCAAAGAAAACCGCTTGATTTTAGAGGACGATTACAACGGAGAACTGCGGTATCTTACCCGTCCTCTGCCTGCTTTACAACAAATGAGCCGCGACAAAGTGTCCTATTTCGGCAGTTTCTCCAAACTCCTTCTGCCTTCCGTGCGTATTGCCTATATGGTACTGCCAAAACAGCTTATGGAGACGTATCGGCAAAGAATCTCAGACTACAATCCGACCGTAGGTAAAATCGAACAACTTGCCCTTGCCTCCTACATCCAAAAAGGATATCTGGAAAAGCATCTGCGTCGGTTGCGAACCCTGTACCGCAAAAAAAGCGACGCCATGGTCACTGCCTTGGCTCAGTATTTCCCTCTGGATGCTATTTCCTTATGGGAAACCTCCTTCTCTGTTACCGTCCCTCTCCCCCACCCTTCAAAAACACAAGTGCAGGAACGACTGACACAGGCAGGCATAAAGCTAGACTGGATAGAAGATCAGTCCCTTCGCCTTAGTTTCAGCGGCATTCCCTATGAAGATATTCCCACAGGGATAGATGCCCTATGCCGCATTCTGCAGGACGCGTGATGCCATAACGCAACAATGCAAACCCGCCACAGTTCCCACGGCATCCTTGCCTTTCCTGGTCGTACATACCTCCCGCTAGTCTAGCCTGTGTTTGCAATTCTCCTGCCCCCGTGGTACACTGGCATATCCCGCTCAGAAAGGAAGCGCTCCCCCATGCTTGCCAAACGAGACCTCACACAAGGAAGTATCCCCCGCGGCCTGCTGGCCTTTGCCCTCCCCCTTATCTTAGGCAATCTTCTCCAACAGCTATATAATTTAGCCGACACCTGGGTCGTAGGCCGATTCCTTGGGGATCACGCTCTGGCCGCTGTGGGTTCCTCCTATACCCTCATGACGTTCCTCACTTCTATCCTGCTGGGCCTGTGCATGGGCAGCAGTGTCTACTTTTCCATTCAATACGGCAGACGAGACCCAGACAAACTCCGCAACGGGATCTTCCTGTCGTTTCTTCTCATCGGAATGCTCACTTTTCTGCTCAATCTGGCGGTCTATTTGACCATAGACTCTATCCTGCGTTTGCTCCAAATCCCCACAGATGTGCTGCCGCTGGCCCGAGAATATCTGCTATGGGTCTTTGGCGGAATCGTGGCCACCTTCTTCTACAACTACTTTGCAAACCTTCTGCGGGCTTTGGGAAACTCATCCACTCCCCTGCTCTTTCTGGGCCTATCGGTGGTGCTGAACATCGGTCTGGACCTGTTGTTTGTGGTTCCCCTGTCCATGGGCATCCGGGGTGCAGCGCTGGCTACGGTGATCGCACAGTATCTGGCCGGACTGGGGCTATTCCTCTACACCTGGATCGCCTTCCCTGCCATTCGGGTCCGCCGAACCGACTGCCGCTGGGACAAAGCCACCTTCCATCAGCTGGTAAACCTCTCTTTCTTTACCTGTTTGCAGCAGTCTGTGATGAACTTCGGCATCCTCATGGTCCAGGGTCTGGTAAACAGCTTCGGCGCGTCAGTGATGGCCGCCTTCGCCGTGGCGGTAAAAATTGACACCCTTGCTTATATGCCCGTCCAGGATTTCGGCAACGCATTCTCCACCTTCGTGGCCCAAAACTTCGGTGCCGAAAAGCGAGAGCGCATTCAGCGCGGTGTCGGATGGGCTGCATTCTGGGTGTTTCTCTTCTGTCTTGCCATCGGCGGGCTGGTCTGTTTGCTGGCCCCCTGGCTCATGGCCCTTTTCGTCGGTGCCCAATCCACAGAGATCATTGCCATTGGTGTGGGATATCTCCGAATTGAAGGGGCTTTCTATCTGGGCATTGGCATCCTCTTCCTCCTCTATGGCTACTTCCGGGCAGTAAATCGGCCTGCTGTGTCGGTGATCCTCACCGTTTGTTCCCTGGGTACTAGGGTCTTACTGGCGTATACCCTCTCCCCCCTGCCTAACCTGGGAATTACTGCTATTTGGGCTGCCATTCCCATCGGCTGGTTCCTGGCCGACACCGTTGGCATCCTCCTCTGGCGGCAGGATACTCGAAGAGGGATTCCCTGATCCCTCCCACAAAAGACAACGCGCCCTTCCCAGATCATCCTCTGAGAAGGGCGCGCACTTTTCTTGTCTCAAATCAACTGTTGTGCAGAATTAAACACGCTGTTTCGATCATCGCGCCTGTGCAAAGCGCATAAGCATCGTAGCCACCTGGACTCGGCTGGCACCGCTGCGAGGCGCCAGATTGCTACCGACCCCACTGATGAGGCCAGTCTCCACAGCCCAGCTCATGGCAGGCTTGGCATACGGGCTGACAGAGGACGCATCTGGGAAGTCTGACAGGTCATTTTGACCGCTGACGTCCTCCCCCTTATGCTGAGCATAACGAGACAGAATCGCTGCCATCTGTTCCCGCATCACCGGGTCATTGGCACCAAATCGTCCGTTGCCATAGCCGTCCACAATCTTTTCCGATGCTGCCCAACGCACTGCCTCAGTATAGTAGGCATCGCTGGGAACGTCGGAAAAGTCCATCGCGTGATGGACCACTGGACTGCCCTCCATCCGCCAGAGCATGGTGACAATCATAGCACGGCTGGTGGTCGTCATCGGTGAGAAGGTTGTGTCAGATGTCCCATTCATCATCCCCTTCTCAGTAACATATTGTACAGCATCATAGTACCAGCTGTCCGCAGGCACATCCTGATACGGCAGATCCGTCGGCACCACAGGCTCGTTGGGCATCTGATCCACAGGAATGGACGCATTAACAGAGGCATTTTCCACTGTAATCGTATAGTTCTGGGTATAGTGCGCCATGCCAGGCTCGTAAGCATAGAGGACCAAAGCCAGCTTGTGTCCTGCTTTCACCTCATAGAGATTTGGTTGAAGATACAGGGTGTAGTCATAATACTTTCCCTCCTCCAACTTCACTTTGTTTGCTGCCGAAGCAGAGTCATAGCCAGCACCGGGATTGCACAGGTCCATCCAACCCTGGGCAACGATTTTATATGGCACGTCAGTTGCCTCCAGCTCCACCAGGTCCATGTTTTTTAGCCCTCCACCTTGCCAGGCACCGCCTTTGGCCAGCATCTTTTTGGGCACATAGGTGTAGTCTGGGTTAAACGCAGGAAATGTTTTGCCCTCTGGCGCAATATCCACCAGCATAGCACTGACCATCAAAGCATCCCGGTCGATCAAGGCTGCCCTGGGTGTATCCGTTGTCTCTCCTGTGGAAGCTTGCCCCACATAGTTGTCATGATCCAATATAGATGGGTCCACCGCATTGTCATGATCCACCACAGTCCGGTGTTCCCCTCTGGGCGCCTGGACCATCTCACCATTGGTCGTGGCAGCCCGGAACTTCACTGCCACAGACCCCTTGAGAACGGTATCTCCTGTCACATCCATGGCGTACATGGCGCTGGACTCTGTGGAACCACTGGTAAAAATATCCTTCCAGTTTTTCCGGTCCACCCCAATGGCGGCATAGTCACTACTAATGGAAGAGGTTTTTTTTGCTGCATCCGTTCCCGTGATAGAAATAGCCTTGTCCGTCTTCCAGTCATCATAAGTGTTCCACACTTTGCTGTCATTGTTACTCTGTGCAGTAACGGCAGGCATATTCTCCACACCGTTGTTCACACCGTAGAGATAGTGGCTGAACCATCGGTTCAAAATCTCGTCATAAGACCGCTTCCCTATGTAAAACTGCAAGTCCCCAGAAGGATACGTTGGGGTCAAGTGAGCGTCCTGGTGAAGCAGAAGTTTGGCAGGAACCCCCGCCTTCTCATAGGCCCGATACATCAGGTCAAACTCCTTGGTACGCACATTTTTGTCGTTGAGTCCGTGGACAATGAGGGCTGGACAACGGATATTTTTCGCGTTTTGTGTGTAATCCCGCACAGCCCAGTGATCACTATAATCGCCGTTGCTGGCCCGCTGATCCTGACGAATTTGGTTGAGATAGTCCCCATACTTGCCAGAGATGGTGTTCCAGTCAGCCTTGTCTAGATACCGACCAGAACAATACCAGGCCAGCCAGTCACTGTACGCTGGATCTTTACGGGTGGCAATCCCTTGGGAGTTGGTATATTCATACCAACTGGCAATGCCAGCCACAGGAACAATGGTCTCCAGACCCTTCACCCCAGTGGTAGCCAGACCAAACTGCGTAGTACCAGCATAAGAACGCCCCGTCATACCTACCTTGCCATTGGACCAATCTGCTTGAATGGCAATGGCATTGGTCTTATCCGTATAAGCCGTCCGCTCGCCGTTGAGCCACTCAATCACACAGCGGAATGCATCAATCTCCAAATCCGTACCACAGGTTTCAAATCCCTCAGAACCTTTTGTCCCCAGACCGCCGCACTCCACCACAGCAAAGCCGCGGACCAGATAATAGTCATACCATGTCAGGTCCTCATAGGCATACATCTCCTCATAGGGATTGTAATAATACCAATCGGAGGACTGCGCCTGGTCTGCTGCCTGCCGGGTCGTAGCAGTTCCGGCGGGTGTCCGGGGGGCAGGCTGACGATAAAGCTTATCCATATCATAGCTGCCGGAACCATAGGGCGCATCCCCTGCGGTGCAGCCTGTAATATAGGGCCGCGCTTCATAGATTGTAGCCGCTTTATAGTCCCCTTCCATCGCAGCCCGAGGAAGCTGAACCAGCGCTTTTACCAGATCCAGTTTGCCATCCCCATCGGTGTCATAATCTGTCTCTACATAAACGCAGTACCGGATGATATCACTTTTGTTATTGTCATATCCCTCTGTCACTGCACCAGTCGTGTAGGGGAAAATCGGTTGCGCCATGCCATTGAGAAACAACGGCTCACGGGTATCACCATGAAGCGCCTTGTAAAGAAGATCCGCTGTCTGACGCATACGCACTAGCGTTTCCTGGGTGCACAGAGCAGTAGGATCATAATTCACAATGCCAGCAGTCATCCCCATGCTGTCGGCCATGGCGTTATAGTCAGCAGGATATTTCCCCAGCTGCTTCTCCGTCATCCCTGCCCAGCGCAGAAGGAAGGCAACTGCCTCTTGGTTGGTCACCGCCTGATTCCCTGTCCCTGCTACTGGGAGCGAAAGATCTGGCGCCTCCTTCATCAATTCACCCCAGGTAACTGTGGCCCCAACATCCTGATTCTCTCCCGTCTTCACAGCCATAGCTGGCGAAACCAGAGACAGCGCCATCACCAGAGATAAAAGCAAGACTGAGACTCGTTTTTTCATCTGTTTCTACCTTCTTTCACAAGATTCCTTATAGGCCAGCCTCTGGACCGCCAACAGGCGGGCAGGACGGCACACATGTTTTCCCCAGTATAAAAGCTTCTATCAAAAAAGTCAACGGACACCTGTCCGTCCTCTCCTCCGCTTGGGCTTGCCATTGACAGCCCTTTCCCCATCCAGTACAATAAGGCTATCTGAAATCTCAACATATCGGCGGGCTGTTCCCGGTCTGCCCCTGCGTCAAGGAGTCTGTTCCCATGAAAAACAAACGCATCGTGGTCAAGATCGGCACATCTACCCTAGCCCACACCACGGGCTTACTGAACATCCGGCGTGTAGAAGAACTGTGCAAGGTTCTAAGTGATCTAAAAAATGCCGGGCATGAGGTGATCCTCGTCTCCTCCGGTGCCATTGGTATGGGTGTGGGAAAACTCTCCCTGTCCCACCGGCCTGAAGATACCCCTACCAAACAGGCCGCTGCTGCGGTAGGCCAGTGCGAACTAATGTACACTTATGACAAAGCCTTTTCCCAATACAACCACACAGTAGCCCAGATTCTACTCACTGCCGCCGACGTGGAGCACCCTGACCGCTTTGAAAACTTTCACAACACCATGATCCGCCTGCTAGCCTTAAAAGCCCTGCCTGTGATCAATGAAAATGACACCGTAGCCACCGAGGAAATCAACATCGGTGACAACGATACTCTGGCTGCTCGGGTCGCAGTCAGTATGCAGGCCGATCTGCTGATCCTCCTGTCAGACATCGACGGTCTCTACACCGCCGATCCACATACCCATCCAGAGGCCACCCTCATCTCTGATATTCCCGCGCTCACCCAGGAAATCCTGTCTCTGGCCGGGGATTCGGCCTCTGGACTTGGCACCGGAGGGATGTCCACCAAGCTCCACGCCGCCGCTATCTGCACCCAAGCTGGCTGCGATATGATTATTGCCAATGGTGCCTCCCCCACTGTACTCTATGATATCGCGGATGACAAGCCCGTAGGCAGCCGTTTCCGCGGTAAGAAAGGATGAATCTGCCATGAACATTCCCACCTCTTCCGACCAAATGCCCTGCTATCCCCCCACTTCCCTTGATTTGCCAGAGGTCTCTGTCCCAAAGGATATCGCTGCCAACCTGCCCCTCACCCATTCTTTGCTGGAAGACGCCTTGGCTGCTAAACCGGCCCTGGCTGCACTGTCCACGGAAGAGAAGAAAGCTGTCCTTCTGTCCATGGCTGACGCCCTGGAGTCCGACACTGAAGCCATCCTGGCCGCCAACGCCCAGGACTTAGAGGCTGCTCAGGGTACCATTGCTCCAGTCATGCAGGACCGCCTGCGCTTGACTTCTGGCCGCATCGCCGACATGGCCGCAGGCATCCGAGCCGTAGCGCAGCTTCCCGACCCAGTGGGCCGATGCCTTTCCTCGCACATCCTGCCCAATGGTCTGCGCGTCAATAAGGTCTCTGTCCCCTTAGGCGTCATCGCGATTATTTACGAATCCCGCCCCAATGTCACCTCCGATGCCGCCAGCCTTACCTTTCAGGCCGGCAGTGTGTGTGTGCTGCGAGGTGGAAAGGAATCCATTCACTCCAACACTGCCATTGTTGCAGCCCTCCACAAAGCCCTATCAGAACACCTTCTCCCCACCGCTCTCATCAGCCTCGTCACCAATACCACCCGCGCCAGTGCCAACGAACTCATGCAAGCGGTTGGCTATATTGACTTACTCATTCCTCGTGGAGGCGCTTCTCTAATCCAGACCTGCGTGGATCAAGCCAAAGTTCCCTGTATCCAAACGGGAACAGGGATCTGCCACCTCTATGTGGATGGGGATGCTGACCTGAACAAAGCCCTTTCGGTGGTGGAAAATGCAAAAACCAGCCGTCCTTCCGTGTGCAATGCTGCGGAAGTTTGCCTCATTCACCAAGACATCGCCCCCGCCTTCCTGCCTGCCTTGTGGCAACGACTGGTCACAGAACGCCAAAACGCTGGTCAGCCCCCGGTAGAACTCCGCCTTGACCCGGCATCCATAGCCATTCTGGGCAAAGGAACCCCTGCCGGACAGGATGATTTCGACACCGAATTTCTTGACTACATCCTGGCTGTGCGCGTAGTCAGCAGCGTCGAGGAAGCCATTGATCACATCAACCGCCACTCCACTGGTCATAGTGAGTCCATTCTCACCCAGACGCGGGCTCACGCGGATCTGTTTACCCGTCTGGTGGACAGCGCAGCCGTCTACGTCAATGCCTCCACCCGCTTCACCGACGGCGGTCAGTTCGGTCTGGGGTGTGAAATGGGCATTTCCACCCAAAAGCTCCATGCACGCGGGCCTATGGGCCTGGAAGAGTTAACCAGCTACAAATATGTCATTATGGGAGATGGTCAAATCCGTTGACCTGCCGCCTTCGCCAATGTCAAAATGAGAGATCGAGCGCCAAAAGAAGTTCTTTTGGCGCTCGATCTCTCATTTTATCTATCAATCAAGTTATTTCTATAACGGCAATCTGTAATTCTATATATTAAAGTTATATAT
>JAHHRP010000049.1 GCA_020025735.1 Evtepia sp. | reverse complement strand
TTATTATGGAGGCTGCTATCGGTATGATTACAGCATGGGATGTAAAAGCTGACCTGCTGGTTTCTTTGGCGCTGATTGCATCGGTCTGGATTGGAGAAACATTCTCTGCTGGTGAGGTGGCTGTTATTATGCAGCTTGGCGCCCTGCTGGAAGATTTGACGGTTGCCAACGCTCGGGCTGGCATTGAAAAGCTGGTGCATCTAACGCCACAGACCGCACGCGTTTTAAAGGGGGACAAAGAGACCATCCTTCCTGCGGAACAAGTCAGAGTAGGGGATCTTATCCGTGTTCTGCCGGGAGAAACCATTCCAGTGGATGGTGTGATCCTTAGTGGTGTGACCTCCATCAACCAAGCGGTCATGACAGGAGAATCGCTTCCAGTGGATAAAACGGTTGGGGACGAAGTCAGTTCTGGCACCGTGAACCAGTTTGGTTCTTTTGACATGGAGGCTGTCAAGGTCGGGGAGGACAGTTCCATTCAAAGGATGATCCGTCTTGTTCAGTCCGCAGATGCGGGCAAGGCGAAGATCGTGAGCTTAGCAGACCGCTGGGCGACCTGGATTGTGGTTATCGCGTTGACTGCTTCTGCCCTGACTTGGTTGATTTCTGGCCAGATCATTCGAGCGGTGACCATTCTGGTTGTATTCTGCCCTTGTGCTTTGGTGCTGGCAACGCCCACGGCGATCATGGCAGCCATTGGCAATGCGACAAAGCATCGGTTTTTGGTCCGGGAAGGAGATGCTTTGGAACGGCTGGCCAGCGTAGATAAGATCGCGTTTGATAAAACTGGGACGCTGACCTATGGTACGCCAAACGTTATGGAGGTAAAAAGCGTTTCCCATTATTCAGAAGGGGAGATTTACCGTTTGGCCGCAGCTGCTGAGCAACGTTCTGAGCATCCTTTGGGGAAAGCTGTTGTGCGCTGCTACCAACAGGATGAAAAAGAGTCTCTGGCTGAGGTTGAAGCGTTTGAAATGACACCTGGTATGGGGGTTAGAGCCACTGTGGACGGCCAGCAAATCAAGGTTGGTAATCTGAAATTGCTGCAAGAGAGTGCTTTTGAGGTGTGGCCTGAAGTCGAAGAGTATCTCAAGAAAGGTGCCACGGTCATTTATGTTTCTATTGATGGTGCGCTGGTTGGTTATATCGTTTTGTCTGATACGATCAGGACCGAAAGCCGCCGTATGATGGAAGAGATTCAAAGGCTGCATGTGGAACCAGTCCTCCTCACTGGGGACAATGAAAATGCGGCCAATGCGATTGGGGAAACGTTGGGGATTCGTGAGATCCATGCGGACTGTCTGCCAGAGGATAAATTGCGCTATATTGAAAGCGATCAGAAGAATGGTGCAGAAGTCTGTATGATAGGCGATGGTATCAACGATGCGCCAGCGCTTAAGAAGGCCAATGTAGGCATTGCCATGGGTGGTGTTGGGAGTGACATTGCAGTAGATGCAGCGGATATTGCTTTGGTAGATGACGATATTAGAGAGCTGCCGCATCTGCTGGCGCTGTCCAAGCGCATGATGACTACCATTAAGGTGAATCTGACGTTTTCGATGTCTTTAAACTTTTTGGCGATTCTTTTGGCGATGACAGGTCTCCTTGGTCCTGTGCTTGGCGCTCTGGTCCATAATGCAGGTTCTGTTTTGGTTATTATTAACTCGGCCTTTCTGCTCCGTTGGAAACCGCGATGATTTTATCAAGGGGGAGAAAGGGGAGGGATTGTGTAGTCTGTGTGGAGTGGTGCAGCACTTGCTGTGCCGCTCCACTTAGTTTCTTGCAGTGAGAGGTAAAAGTACGATTACTGTTGAGAATTCAACTGTTGACTACGCAACTATATGAGTGTATACTGATATAAAAAGATCGGCAGAGGTGATTCACATGGAAAACATGGAAAAAAGTATCGGGCGAATGATTACGCTTCTTTCGAGAAAATGTCAGTGTTATTTCAGTCGTGAGTTGGCTAAATTTGACCTTACAGCCGCAGAACAGCCGTTTTTTATGGCATTGCAGCATTATGAAGGAATTACACAAGAGGAATTAACGGCTGTGGTGTGTGTCGACAAATCTGCCACAGCCCGTGCAGTAAGATCCTTGGAGCAAAAAGGTTTTCTAACGCGAGAGGAAGATCAAAACAATCGTCGTCAGAACCGGATTTATCCCACCGAAAAAGCGAGACAAATGGGGCCAGTGGTAAGGAAGGAACTTCTGCGCTTTAACGCAATGATGATACAGGGGATTCCGCCAGAAACAGCAGAGCTTGTATACGAGGCGCTGGAAAAAATGGAAGAAAACTTTGAAGAGATTTTAAACAGCAAAAGGCCAACAAAAAAACAAAAGGAATTGCAATGAAAACCGATCATCAGAACCGAATCTCTGGGGATGCTCTTGCACATGCTCCTATTATGCATCTGATGATGCAGTTTTCTATTCCGTCCATGATCAGTCTGCTGGGAAACGCAGTCTATAACATGACTGACCAGGTGTTTATCGGGCATGCCGTTGGGATGCTGGGAAACGCTGCTGCCAGTGTTGCTTTTCCGGTGGTAACACTCACAATTGCCTTTTCGCAGCTGGTTGGAATTGGCACAGCGGCTAATTTCAATATAAATATGGGAAAGGGACAAGAAGAAGAGGCGAAACAGTACATTGGGACGGGGATTGCCATTATGTCAGTGATCGGCATGTTCATTATGTGCGCTGTTTTGGTTTTTAAGGAATCTATCTTGCTGGCTTTTGGCGCAACAACGCCGGTTTTTCCACATGCGAAACTTTATTTAAGCATTACAGCGTTTGGAATCCCGTTTCAGCTTTTTGCAAATGCAGGCAGTCATCTCGTCCGGGCGGATGGCAGCCCACTGTATTCCATGGGCTATACAATGGTCGGCACAGGGTTGAATATTTTCTTAGATTGGTTGTTTCTGTTCGGGTTCCACTGGGGGATTCAAGGTGCAGCACTCGCAACAGTGATAAGCCAAGTTGCCGCTTGCAGCCTTTGCCTGCGCTATTTTACCCACTTTAGGACCTTTCGCATTGCATTAAAAATGTTGCGCTTTTCACGTCACTATGTGGCTGATATTGTAAAACTGGGCAGTTCTAACTTCTTGAATCATGTTGTGATGATGCTTGTGAATATTCTTATGAATAATACACTGACATATTACGGACAAGGATCCATCTATGGCAGTGAGATTCCTTTGGCAGTGTCTGGCGTAGTTGCAAAGGTCAACAGCATTTTATCTGCATTTACCATCGGACTTGCTCATGGTATGCAGCCAATTTTGGGATTTAACATGGGAGCAAAAAATTATGCCCGAATAAAAAGTACGTACAAACAAGCACTTTTTGCGGCACTAATCATGAATGTGATGGCCTTTTGTCTGCTTCAGGTGTTTCCCAGACAAATCGTAAGCATTTTCGGTTCCGGTGGGGAAGCCTATTTCCAGTTTGCAGAGCGCTACATGAGAATTTTTTTGTTTATGGTATTTGTATTTGGAATACAGGTGCTATCTGTTAACTATTTTACTGGAATTGGGGATGTGAGGCGAGGTGTAATTCTTTCGCTGTCACGGCAAGGATTCTTTTTGATCCCGCTGATGATCCTTTTGCCGCAACTCTTTGGGCTGGAGGGTGTTCTGTATGCAGGGCCAATTGCGGATGCACTGGCTTGTATGCTGTCAGGAGGGTTGGTTTCTTTGCATTTTAGGAAACTGTCACAGATGCAGCAGGAGCAATAAATGAGGAAGGATAAACGCGAGCAGCCGAGAGGCCAACCTAAGGTTGCCTCTCGGCTGCTGTTTCTTCCCTGTTTTGTAACAAGCCATTTTTTAATAGCAAGAGAGGGTGAGATGGAGAATAGGATAGGGCCGCCCCTGACGGTCAGTGGGGGTGCGGTGGTGGACCCGATAGCTGCGGCGGAGATAAAAGTCCAGAGCTTTGATATTGTCTTCATGGACAGGAATCTGGGAGATGTAGTGCTGGGCCATGCCGTGGTGGAAGAGGGCACTGCCCAGCCCTTGGCCCAGGCGATCGGGTGATAGGTACAGCAGTTCTAACGTGTGCCCCGCCACACCCAGAAAGCCAACAGGACCATCCTGTGCATCCCAGGCCACTGTGAGGCTAGGAATTTCCTGCAGGATCTGGGGCATTTGAGCGACAATAAGGGGGATGTCCTCCGGGGCCAGAAAATGGTGTGTGGCTCGGATGGAGCGTTCCCAGAGTGCAGTCAGACGGTTGAGCAGGGCGGGGGTGCGTTCCTGGGGTGAAAGGGTGCAGAATTCCATGGGAGACTCCTTTCTTTGGGGGAAAAGGTAGGTTATATGGGGTCCGATGGTTTTTCCAATGGGGGAGTAGAACCATGATGGAGCCAGCGGCCTTTTTTATAATAGAGGATAAGGATAGCGGCGGTGAAAAACCAAGAGACAGGATAGCAGACAGAGATCCCAAGTAATGTATTCCAGTGGGGGACGACGAGAAGAATCCATAGGATTCGCAGGCCGCAAATGCCGCCTACACTGATGATCATGGGGACGAGGGCATCTCCGGCCCCGCGCAGGGCATTGGCGATGACTTCGATAAAGGTCCAGATGAAGTAGAAGGGGACAAAGTAGGTCATCACCTGAGTGGCATATTGGATGACGTTGGGATTGTCTGTGAAGACGCGAAAGCAGAATTGGGAAAAGAGCAGCAACAGAACAGACAGGACGATGGTCATGCCAGAAGCCATTTTCAGGCACACTCGTACGCTGTCTCTCATCCGATCATACTTTCCAGCGCCATAGTTTTGCCCCACAAAGGCCATAATGGCCACGCCAAAGGAGACCATCAAAGACCAGTATATTCCATCCACTTTGCCGGCGGCTGACCACGCAGCTACCGCATCAGTTCCTAGGTTGTTGATGGGCACCTGGATCAGCAAATTGGACACGGCATACATAGCGCTTTCAATGGCGGCTGGCACACCGATGCCTAGGATATGCAGCAGCATGGCTCCATGAATGCGGATCAGCCTGGGTCGCAGCTGATACCCAGCCTTTGCTCGCGTGAGTTTAAGGAGAACGAGAACGGCGCTGACCAGATTGGCGATAGAAGTCGCGATGGCAGCGCCAGACACGCCCATGGACAAGCCAGCTACAAACAGCAGGTCCAGTGCGATATTCAAAAGGCAGCAGACGATCAAATAATACAGAGGGCTGCGGGAGTCTCCTACCGCCCGGAGGATTCCAGAACCCATGTTGAACAGCAGCATAGGAACGGTGCCTAGAAAGTACAGTTGCAGGTAGACCGTTGCATCCGACATGATTTCTTGTGGATTTTTGGTCCATTGCAGGGTGTTGGGGGCCAGAAGGATGCCAAGCACAGTGATAATCGTTCCAGCCAGAAGGCTAAAAGCAATGGCAGAGTGGACGGCACGAGTCAGTTTGGTCTGGTCCTCGGCACCGTATCCGTGAGAAATGACAACGGTTGCGCCAGAAGACAACCCTGTAAAGATGCCGACCACCAGCTGCACAATCATTGCAGCGGAGCCACCCACAGCGGCTAAGGCATCTGACCCTACAAACTGCCCGACAATTATAGCGTCTACGGTACTGTATAGTTGTTGAAACAGAGTTCCAGCAGCGATGGGGAGAAGGAAGAGAAGGAGTTGTTTCCAGATGACACCTTCTGTAAGGTCAAGGTTGGCATTTTTGCGTGCCAAGGGAATCCCTCCTTTTGCCTGTTGCAGAGAGGATGATATCCTCGACAGGAAGAGAATTTTGTGATAAAATTGATAATGTTATCATAGAAGAAAGCCCTGAAAAAAGCAACCGTTCTCTTGAGAAAACAGAGAGAAAGAGGGAGATACGAGATGCATGTTCCTACCTGTCAGACCCAGCAGCTGAAAATCCTGACCTTTGCCCAGGCCATGGTCCCAACACAGGAGAATTTCGACCGAGAGAAGTGGCTCTATATCCCCGACCACTATGCAGATTATCGGTATCTGCTGGGCACTAGGGGAGAAAATCCTCTTATTTGTATTGGGATCAATCCCTCTACTGCTGCGCCGGGAGACTTGGACAACACGCTGAAATCGGTGGAGCGGATTGCGGCGGGGAATGGTTACGATAGTTTTCTCATGTTCAACGTCTATGCCCAGCGCGCTACCCGACCGGAAGACATGGATCAGGAATGCAACCAGGACCTGCATCGGGAGAATATGGAGGCATTTCGATTTGTTCTATCCCAAGTGGGAAAAGGATTTGTTCCTGCTGTCTGGGCGGCCTGGGGGACAATCATTGAAAAGCGGCCCTATCTCCAGGACTGTGTTCGGGAGATGGTGGCCATTGGGGAGACGTATGGAGCCCAGTGGCTGTGTGCCGGGAAAAACTCGAAAAAAGGCCACCCCCACCATCCACTTTATCTGCGAAAGGATGAAAAGGTACGGCCCTTTGAAGTGATGGAATATCTGGCGTCTTTGTGAGATTTATCCCAGAAGCACCAGAGGAAGCAATCCTACTGTAAGATATAGAGAAATTACATGCAAGTTGAGGAGTTTTCATGGAAGAATACAATGTCTGTTCCAGCCCTCTCACCATCTTTCCTGGACGCCGTCCCAAAGTTCTGTTGTTGGGCAATGGGATCAACCGAGTATATGGCGGCGCTTCCTGGACAGGTTTATTGGAAAAAATCAACCGGACAGCGTTTACCACCGATCAGGTCAAATCGATGCCGTTTCCCATGCAGGCCGTTTTGTTGAGTAAGGATCATGTGGACATCTCCCTGCAAGATCTACAGCGGGAGCTGACCCAGTGTGAGCTTCATCCTTGGCTGGCCGAGCAGCTCCAGCGCCTGCTGGCGCTGCCTTTTGACTGCGTTCTTACGCCCAATTTTACTTATGAGATTGAGTGTGCTGTGATCTCTGGTTTTTTGGAGCATCCCCAGCGATATTTGCGTCATACACAAGCAGTACCTCGAGCGGAAAATAGGTTTATGCTCCATACCTATTATGATTTGCCTTTGGAGAAAGGGTCGCTTCCGCTGTTTCATATCCATGGAGAAGCTCGGACCCCTGACACGGTGATTTTGGGACATTATTACTATGGAAATCTGCTCTTTTGTTGTGATGAGTATCTTACTCACCGGGCTCCGAATCATCGGTATCCTTTGTGGCCGGGACAGGACGGTATGCCAGCGTTGAGCTGGCTGGATTATTTCATCTTGGGGGATGTCTACTCGCTTGGCTTTGGCTTTGACACCTCAGAAATGGATCTTTGGTGGCTGCTATGTCGCAAGAAACGAGAGCGCGCACCCCATGGAGATTTGTGGTTCTTTGAGCCAGAACGAAAATCTATGGAGACGAAACGAGCGCTGCTGGAAGCATACCATGCCAAATGTATTTCTCTTGGGGTCAAGGAACCAGGGGAAGAGGAGTACAAGCACTTTTATGAGATGGCAGTGAAGGACATTGGTCGGCGGTTGGAGAAGACGACATAAGTGGAAAATAGAAGAATGCTCCCTGTTGTGCGGCCTTGAACTTTGCTTGTTTGAGGAACAGCACAATGGGGAGCATGTCAATTTTACAGGTTGGTTGCCTCACTTAGAAACGGGCGTGTCCTGTCCGCCGCGCCTCTGCTGCGACTGCGGCGGCCACGGCTTCCGCAGCCTCTCGGTCCAGAGGAGAGGGGAGAATACAGGTGGGGGAGAGGCGGTTCGAGGGGACCAGAGCAGCCAGAGCTTGGGCAGCGGCATACTTCATGCCCTCGGTGATCTGGACCGCACCACAGGAAAGTGCCCCTTTGAACAGGCCGGGGAAAACCAGCACGTTGTTGATCTGATTGGGAAAGTCTGACCGACCGGTGCCCACGACGGCGGCACCATGGGCTAGGGCCACATCAGGCATGATTTCCGGCACGGGATTTGCCATGGCCAGCAGGATGGGGTCTTTGGCCATGGTTTCTACCATCGTTCCAGTGACCAGCCCTGGGCGGGAGACCCCAATGAATACATCGGCACCGATCAGGGCATCGGCCAGGGTGCCCTGGCGGCATTCGGGATTGGTTCGTGCAGCCAGTTCGGCGTGGTGGGGGAGCTGATTGGGCTCATTGGGACAGAGAATGCCATCCTTGTCGCAGAGGGTTAGGTGAGGATAGCCAAGATCCAACAGCAGTTTGGCTGCGGCCCCTCCGGCGGCGCCGATGCCGTTGAGGACGATCCGCACGGATTCTTTGTCCTTGCCCACAACCTTCAGTGCGTTGGTGAGGGCGGCCGTGATGACTACGGCGGTGCCATGCTGGTCATCATGAAAGACAGGGACATCGCAAAGCGCTTTTAAGCGTTGTTCCACCTCAAAGCACCGAGGGGCAGAGATGTCCTCCAAGTTGATTCCGCCAAAGCTTTTGGAAATCAGGGCGATGGTTTTCACAAGTTCATCCACATCTTGGGTATCGACGCATAGGGGGAAGGCATCCACACCAGCAAATTCTTTGAACAGAACGCATTTTCCCTCCATGACGGGCATCCCCGCCAGGGGACCAATGTTCCCCAGGCCTAAGACAGCAGAGCCATCGGTGATGACAGCCACCATGTTCTGCCGTCGGGTGAGGTGGAAGGATTGTGCGGGATCTTTTTGGATCTCCAAACAGGGTGCGGCCACCCCAGGGGTGTAGGCTAGGGAGAGGTCTTTTTGGGTCTGGATGGGGCAGCGGGAGACCACTTCCAGCTTTCCTTTGAGTTTGGCGTGCAGAGCCAGGGATTCTGCGCGGATGTCCATAGGGATAAGGTCCTTTCTATCAATAGGTCTATCACAGAATGTGATAGGTCAAATCATTTCCTCTGGGTGGAAGGCTGCGTCGAAGGCTTCCGGGGTAAACAAACCTAAGGCGATGGCAGATTCCTTGAGGGAGATGTTTTCTTGATGGGCTTTTTTGGCGATCTTGGCTCCGTTCTCGTATCCTACGATAGGGGTCAGGGCGGTGACGGTCATCAGGGAGCGATGGAGGTTTTCGGTCATTTTCTCCCGGTTGGGGGTTAGGCCAATAAGACAACGGCGGGTAAAGGAGGTCATGGCGTCAGCCAGCAGCCGAACGGACTGGAGATAGTTGTAGGCCATGAGCGGCATATAGACGTTCAGTTCAAAATTTCCCTGTGAGGCGGCGATTCCCATAATGGTGTCATTGCCCATAACTTGAACAGCCACCATGGTCAGAGCTTCGCATTGGGTGGGATTTACTTTTCCGGGCATGATCGAGGAACCAGGTTCGTTCTCTGGCAGGAAGATTTCTCCCAGGCCACACCGGGGGCCAGAAGCCAGCCAGCGTACGTCGTTGGCAATCTTCATTAAATTAGCAGCCAACGCTTTCAAAGCGCCGTGGGAGAAGACCAAAGCATCCTTGGCTGCCAGGGCGTGGAATTTGTTGGGGGCAGTGCGGAAGGGGAGCGCGGTTAGTTTCGCAACTTCCTCCGCTGCTGCGGTGTCGAAACCTTGGGGGGCGTTAAGTCCTGTGCCTACGGCAGTGCCTCCCAAGGCCAGTTCGTAGAGACCATCCAAGGAGTCGGAAATCATGTCTCGACTGTGTTCCAGCATAGAGCGCCAACCGCTGATCTCTTGGCCAAAGGTGAGGGGTACTGCGTCCTGAAGATGGGTACGGCCGGTTTTGACGATGGCGGTATTTTGCGCTTCCAACCCTTGTAGACACAGCAGCATCTCCTGTAAGGCTGGTGCCAGACGGTCCTGGAGTACCGTGGCGGCTGCGATATGTAAGGCAGAAGGAAAGGTGTCGTTGGAACTCTGGGACATGTTCACATGGTCGTTTGGGTGGAGCAGAGGTTCTCCTGCCTGCTGGTTGCCAAAGTGGGCAATGACCTCATTGCAATTCATATTTGTTTGGGTGCCGCTGCCCGTTTGCCAAACGGCTAGGGGGAAGTGGTCTGCCAATGTTCCGGCACAGATGGCCTGACAAGCGCGCTGAATGAGGTGGTATCGTGTCTCGTCCAGCTTGCCCAGACGATGGTTGGCAGCGGCACAGGCTTGCTTGAGTACCCCAAAGGCGCGGATCAGATCTGCGGGCATTTTCTCTTCTCCGATGGGAAAGTTTTCCACGCTGCGCTGGGTCTGCGCGCCCCAGAGTTTATCCATGGGGACAGCAATTTCCCCCATGGTATCGTGTTCTATTCTCGTATTCAAGGGGAATTCCTCCTGTCACGGGCTTGCCTGCGCGGTGCGGCTCACAGATCCAGCTGGAGCTGCTGAAAGATCTCGGTGTAGGTATGATTGCGGATCACAACGCCGGCCCGGGAGTCAAAGACCAAGGGAGCCGTGTTTATCAGGGCCAGTTTGTATCCTTGGTAGGCGGCCATCAGGTTGGGGACGGGAAAGGATTTCAGAGCGGAACCGTCGATGATAAGAACATCTGCGTTTCGAACATAGTCCAAGGCTTTTTCTAGCAGAGTAAAGTCATAGGGTTCTTCTTTTAGAACAATGGCTGGGCGGACATAGTCCCCACACATATCTACGTTGCAGTAGGGGATGTGGGTTGGGCTGTCCACGATGTAGAAAAAGTCCATAAACTTTTCGCACTTGGCGCACCAGCTCCGCATGACGGAGCCGTGCAGCTCCACGACTTCCCGGCTGCCTGCTTCCTGGTGGATGCCATCAATGTTGACGGTAAGGATGGCTTTGAGGGTTCCGATCTCTTCCAACCTGGCCAGAGCCAGGTGGGCGGGACTGGGTTGAGCAGCGAGGACGGGAGCGAGGATTTTATCCCGGTAATAGCGGTAAAAGTAGAAGGGGTTCCGCTGGAGAAAGGACAGGCAGAGGATCTCATCGGGAGGGTATTTGTAGTGGTCCAAATATCCCTCCTCCATCTGGCGGTAGTCAGGAAAGCCTGCCTCGGCGGAGAAGTCCGGGCCAGAGATGAAAACGACGTTTTCGCTGCTGTTGATCCAATTGTTCAGAATATTTAGTTCGATGTCCATAAAGACCTCCGGCAGGGGTAGCTCAGCCTACGGTGATCTGAGAGAAGACCTGCCCGATGGGGGCGTTGATGGCCAAGTCTGCTGAGGAATCCATATTGGTTTGGGATTTGTTAATCAACACCAGTTTTTTTCCGGTGTAGTAGTTGACCAGACCTGCGGCGGGATAAACCACCAGAGAGGTACCGCCGATGATGAGCATATCTGCGTTGCGAATGGCATTCACAGCGCCGGAGATGACATCCGGGTCCAAGCCTTCCTCGTAGAGGACGACATCCGGGCGGACGATGGCACCGCAGTTTGTTTCTGTGCATCGAGGTACCCCGGTGGTTTCCAGCAGGAAGGAGACCGGGTATTTCTTTTTGCACCGGACGCAGTAATTCCGCAGGGTGGAGCCATGCAGTTCATAAACTGCTTTGCTGCCTGCGGCCTGATGGAGGCCGTCGATGTTCTGAGTAACCACTGCCTTGAGTTTTCCTGCCTGCTCCAACTCTGCCAGTTTTCGATGGGCGGCGTTGGGTTTGGCTCCTTGGATCAGCATTTTTTCCCGGTAGAAACGATAAAACTCTGCTGGGTTCTGAGAGAAAAAGGAGCTGCTGAGGATGGTTTCCGGGGGGTAGGAATAGGATTGATTGTATAGCCCGTCCACACTGCGGAAATCGGGGATACCACTTTCTGTGGATACCCCGGCTCCACCAAAGAAGACGATGTTTTGGCTTTCATCAATCCATTGTTGCAGGGTGAGGATTTTTGGGTCCATAGTAACCTCCTTGTGCCTGTTGGCGTGAGTTCAAAGGGAAGGGGCGTTATCTTCGGTCATTGGGTGGGCGCCCCTGACGCTTGTGGGGCGGTGGAGCAGAGCGTCGGCGGTCATCTCGGGCAGTAGGCTGACGGTATTGGGAGAAGTGCCGATCGTAATTATCGTAAGGATCGCGGCGGTCATAATGGTAGGATTCATGACTCCGACGGATGGCTTCTTCCTGGCGTCGCCGTTCTCGCTCCGCTTGTTCTCTTCGGCGGCGGGCGTTTTGTTCTCTGGCCTGACGTTCTTCTAG
>JAHHRP010000048.1 GCA_020025735.1 Evtepia sp. | reverse complement strand
ATCCCATAGGGAATTCCTCCTGTTTTCAACTCAAGGCCGACGGCTGTCCAACAGCATCTCTGCCTGTTTTAGGTCCAGTTTCAAAACCCGGCTTACCCCCTGCCGTTCCATGGTCACACCATAGAGAATATCCGCGCACTCCATGGTCTCCCGGCGGTGAGTAATGAGCAAAAACTGGCTCCGACAGGCTACGCCCCGCAGATAACGGGTAAAACGGGCCACATTGGCCTCGTCCAACGCAGCCTCAATTTCATCCATCACGCAGAATGGGGTCGGATGGACCTGCAAAATGGCAAAATACAACGCAATGGCCACCAAGGCCCGCTCCCCTCCAGAGAGCAGACTGATGGTCCGCAAGGTCTTGCCCGGCGGCTGCACTCGGATCTCAACCCCACAGCGCAATACATCCTGCTCGTCTTCCAGTTCCAGCGCTCCTTGCCCACCACCAAAGAGAGCCGAAAAGGTTTCTGAAAAGGCTTGTTGTATTTTGGTAAATTCCCGGCGGAAAATAGCCTCCATCTCCTGTGTGATTTCCCGGATCACCCGTTCCAGTTCCTTCCGCGCTGTCTCCACGTCTGTCTTTTGGTCATGGAGGTAACGGTACCGCTCGTCCACCCGTTCAAACTCCTCTACCGCCCCCAGATTGACCGTTCCCAACGCCTGAAGTGCATTGTGGAGCTGCCCGATCCGCCGCTGGCTCTGCGTTGGATTCTTCACCGCAATCCGTACCGCCAGCGCCCCCTGGTGGGTCATGCCATAGGTATCCCACAGGCGGTCTATGATCCGCTTCTCTTCCATGGATGCCTGGAGTTTTTTCTGCTCCAGAACAGCGGCTTGCCGCTGTAAATTCAACTGGGCCTCGTTTTGCGACCGTGCTGCCCGATCGGTATCGGCCTTTTCCTTCTCCAAGGTCAATTTCTCCTTGGACTTCTTGGCCTGCCGGATAGAGAGTGCGTTGCTTTCTTCGGTCAGCCGCTTCTCTTGTTCCTCCAGCTGGTCGATCTCTTCCTGCACAGCCTGCTTTTCCTGCGCCCAACCTTGCAGAAGTTCTTCCTGCCGAGTTCGGTCTCCCGCAGCGGTAGCAAGCTGCCCCCGCAGCTGCGTCAACAGAGGAACAAACGCTTTTTGGCTCCCTTGCAACGCTGCCAGCTCCTCCCGAAGACTCTGACACCGGTCCGTCAGTTTCTGTTGGGTCTCCTCTGGCTCCACCGCTGACTGGCTTCCGGTGTCCTGCTGTTCCTGCAAGATCTGGGCTGCCTGCCGGGCCGCAGCACGCGCTTGTTCCAGCTGGACTTTCCCCTGGGCAGATGCCTGTCGTGCCGCGGCAAGTTTTTCCCTCAAAGCCGCCTCTTCTGCGCTTCTGGACAGAACCCCTCCCCTTCGGTTGAACGATCCGCCAGTCATAGCACCACCAGGCCGGAGAATCTCTCCCTCCAGCGTGACCACTGGAAAGCGGTAACGCCGAGCTTTGGCTAGGCGAACCCCGTTGTCCAGATGGTCCACCACTACCGTTCGCCCCAAAAGGGCGGCGGCCGCTGGTCGAACCTCATCCGCACATCGGACCAACTCCGCAGCCACAGCCAAATACCCAGGCTCTTGCGCCAGCCCTTCTTCCCGCAAAGACACAGGACGCAGCGCCGTCAAGGGCAGACATGTTATGCGTCCACCTTCTCGTTGTTTTACAAAGCGAAGGACCGCCTTTCCGGCTTGCTCATCCTCCACCAACAAATTCTGCATCGCACTGCCCAAGGCCGTTTCCAAGGCCACAGTATAGCGTCCCTCTACTTGAAACAGTTCTCCCACTGGACCCAATACGCCTGACAGCTCTCCCCGCTGGGCAGCACCCATAGCACTTTTCACGCCTTTTGCATAGCCTTCATAATGCTCTGCCATCTCATGCAGCAACTTGCTGCGCTGCGTCAAAGCGCTCTCCTCAATGCACAACGCCATCCACGTCTCTTCCGCCTGCTGTTCCCGACGGCGGCAGACAGCTAGGGTCTCCTGGTCTCGGTAAAGGGATGCCTGCCAAGCAGCAGCCCGCTCTCTGGCTTTGGTCTGACACGCCTCCAACGCAGCCTGTTCTGTTTTCAGCTGCGCCTGCAACGCCTTCTCTTGTTCTGTCAGCTGGACCAACACCTCTTGCTGCCGGGCCAGTTCTTCTTCCAGGGCCTGACGACGGCTGTCCTGTTGGGCTAGATCTACTTGGGTCCGCCGAGTGCCAGTCTCGTTGGCCCGGAGACGATCCTTTCGCAAAGCCAGTTGCTGCCGGATCTCCTGCAATGCCATCTCATTCGCCCTGATCTGCCCAGACAGTTTCTCTTCTTGGCACGTCTGTTCCCTCAGACAGGCCAGCAGTTCTTCGCTTCTGGCATAGAGTTCCTCTGTTTCCTGGGTACACGCTTCTACCGCACGACATGCCGCCGTATGATCGGCAGCAAAAGTCTCGGCCAACGCCCGCTGACGGTCCAGCTGATCCATCCACAGAGAGATCTCCAGCACCCGCAACTCTTCACGCAAAGCCAGATACTCCTGGGCTTTTTCCGCCTGGACCCGCAGGGGTGTGCGCTGACGCTCCAATTCCTCCAGCTTGTCCCCCAACCGCAACAGGTTCTCCTCTGTGCGTTCCAGCTTCCGTTGGGTCTCTTCCTTTTGGTAACGGCAGTGAGAAATCCCTGCCGCCTCCTCAAAAATCTCCCGACGCTGGGTACTTTTCGCCGAGAGAATCGCATCGATTTTCCCCTGACCAATGAGCGCATAGCCCTCTTGTCCCAGGCCAGTATCCATAAACAACTCATTGACATCCCGCAAGCGGACGGACTTGCCATTGATATAGTATTCACTCTCACCAGAGCGATAATAGCGCCGGGTAACCGCCGCCTCCTGCCCTCCATCAGGCAGAAGATCTTGGCACTGATCCAAGGTGAGGGTCACCTGTGCAAACCCCTGACGCTTACGGTCCTGGGCACCGCCGAAAATCACATCTTCCATCCTGCCGCCTCGGAGTGTCTTGGCGGATTGCTCCCCCAAAACCCAACGAATGGCATCGGATAAGTTAGACTTTCCACTGCCATTTGGTCCCACGATAGCAGTGACAGCATGGGGAAACGAAAGCGTCGTTTTATCAGGAAAGGACTTGAACCCTTGCAGTTCCAATGATTTCAGCCGCAGGGCGCTCCCCTCCTTTATCCCAAAGATGATTCATTTCATTATAGCAACTCCCCGCTGGTTTTGCAACGGGAAATCTCACCTTGCCTCAGCCTGACAGGATCTCCGCTTTTTCTACATAACCGCTCAGCCTACTGCTTACCCTTTCGTTCTCATGGCACCTAACTTCTCAGGCAAGCCTTTCTCATAAACTCAAGAAACAGGTTTAGTCCCTGCCACGCCCAACACCTCTTGTGCATAGTGGACCGACTCCATCGCGTCCGACACATAGCGGTCAGCACCAATGGAATCTGCATATTCCTGCGTTATAACCGCCCCACCTACCACAACTTTGCATGGCAGCCCCGCCGCACGGAGCTGACGAATCGTTTCGGCCATATAGGGTGCTGTGGTAGTCATGAGTGCAGACAAACCTACCAGGGGGATCTGCTTTTCCCGGACAGCGGTGACGATAACCTCCGGGGCCACATCCTTGCCCAGATCCAGAACACGGAATCGGTAGCTTTCCAGAAGAACCTTGACAATATTTTTACCAATATCATGGATGTCCCCCTTGACCGTAGCAAGCAGGATCTGGGGAGATTCCCCACTCTCTTCAGCAGGCAGATATGCTTTGAGCACCTGGAACGCACCTTTGGCTGCCTCGGCACTCATGAGCAGCTGGGGCAGGAACAAAACTCCCTTCTCAAAGGCTTGGCTCACCTGGTCCAGTGCAGGGATCAGCTCTCCATTGATGATGTCTAAAATCTCTCGGCCACTGTCTGCCAAAACTCTGGCCTGAACCACCGCAGTCTCTTTCAATCCCTTCTCTATCGCTTGATGCAGACTCATTTCCTGCCCTTGAACAGGACCAGGTGCAGCGGCAGAAGCAGATGCCTCCATATACTCCTGGCACAGATTATCCAACCCCATGAGCGCTCGATAGGCACGATAGGCCCCCATCATGGCCACACTTTTGGGATTGATGATGGCCCCATCCAATCCTTGTTGGAGCGCCATGGTGAAAAAGCTTTCGTTCAGCTGTTCTCGCTTGGACAACCCAAAAGAGACATTGGATATTCCAAGCGTAGTCTTCACGCCCAGTTCTGCTTTCGCCCGGCGGATGGTCTCCAAAGTCACCTTGGCACGCTCCCCACCAGCACTGACCGGCATCGTCAACCCATCGATGAGCAGTTCCCGCCGGGGAATCCCCATTTCTTCGGCTCGGTGGATTATTTTTTCCGCAATGGCCAACCGCCCCTCGACAGAAGCAGGAATCCCTTCCTCATCCAGTGCAAGACAAACCAAACCACCGCCATACTTTTTCACCAAAGGGAGAATCGCCTGCAAACTCTCTTCCTTGCCATTTACTGAGTTAATGAGCGGCTTGCCATTGTACCGCCGCAAAGCAGCTTCCATAGCCTCTGGATTAGAGGTATCCAGTTGGAGCGGCAGTCCCGTAACTTCCTGAATTGCCTCGACTGTCTTTGTCAGAACCACCACTTCATCCACGCCAGGCAGACCCACATTCACATCCAAAATATGCGCGCCTGCTTCCTCCTGCCGGAGCACTTCGTCCAATACATAGTCCATATCCCCTTCCCGCAGCGCAGCCTGAAGTTTTTTCTTCCCGGTCGGATTGATCCGCTCACCAATGACGACCGGTTCGTTTCCATCCAGGGCTACCGCCTGACAGTAGGAAGAAATCAGCAGCGTCTCTTTCTGCGTGATCTCTGGCAAAGGAATCCCCTGGGCAGCCTCGATTAAACGCCGCAGATGGTCAGGCGTTGTCCCACAGCATCCCCCTAATAAGGTCGCCATGGAAACCAACGGCATCATCTCCGCAACAAAGTCTTCCCCATCCAAATCATAGACCGTTTCGCTCCCCTGGCTCTGGGGCAGGCCGGCATTGGGCTGGAGCAAAAGAGGCACAGACGCATTCTCCCACAAAGACTGAAATACCGGTGCCATCTGTCGAGGCCCCTGACCGCAGTTCACCCCCAGAACATCTACTCCAAGCCCCTCCAGTAAGGCTACGGCTGCCTGAGGAGAACCTCCTGTGAGAAGTTTGCCGCTTTCATCAAAAACAAGGCTTGCCAGAATGGGCAGACCACAGGTTTCTTTTGCCGCCAGCACCGCCGCTTTCATTTCATACAGGTCACTCATGGTCTCAATAAGGATACCATCGGCTCCCGCCTGGACTGCCGCTCGGACCGTTTCCGCAAAGAGACCCACTGCGTCCTCAAAGTCCAGATCACCGTAGGGTCGCAACAGTTTCCCTGTGGGGCCGATGTCTGCACAAACATAGCCATCCGTCACCCCAGCCTGGTCCATTGCCGCCCGGACGTTGGAGACGGCAGCCGCCATCACCTGACTTGGTGTCACCCCGTACGGCGCCAATTTCAGAGGGCAGGCGCCAAAGGTATTCGTAGTAATCAGACGGCAGCCAGCCTCCAGATAGGCCCGGTGAATCTCCTGGACCACCGCCGGATGCTCCATCCCCCACACATCTGGGAGCAAACCCTCCGGCAGACCTGCCGCCTGAAGCATACTGCCCATGCCTCCATCCAGATAGAAGCGCTTTTCTTTGATCGCTTGAAGCAGCGGTTTCATGGCCACCCCTCTTTCTTACCGTCCTACTGTTCCACTGGCACAGAACGGAAGGAACAGTCGCTTTTTTTACATCGCATACATTTCTGGCCGCAGGCCTCCTCCTGTCGGTCACTAATGCCCACCAGCGCGGTGATAGATTTCTCTGGCACTAGCATCCCACCCGCTGTAAGGGTCAGTCCTATGCGCTCAGGCGCTTGGAGCAGTTCCAGCACCTGCCGCTGCACACACAAATCCCAGTCCCCGTAACCTGGACTAAAAGGAGGGACCAGATAGCTTCCTTCCCTCAGCTGGAGCTGAAGTCTTGCACAGTAATCGGCACACAAGGTGTCCAGCCACACCGCACACACCGCCTGCCCCACTGCCGCCTTAGCCATGGATTGCACACGCCACCGACGCAGAAGTCGATCCGCCTCCACCCCCAAGGTCACCGCAAAAAGGATTCCCTCTGCACAATGGCGCAGGTGATGGTCCAGATCCCGACTTTCCCCAGCAAATAGGGAAAGGGACAGCCGCCGCCCCAAAACGCGGGGGGCAACTGTCCCTTCCAGTTCCTGCATACAAGCGCTCGCCCAAGCCACCGCTTCTGGCCATAGCGGGGCCCCCCGGGTCCCCAGATAACGGGCAATCTCGTTGTAATTCAAGGTCATACTCCTGTTGTCAGATCACATACTTGCTCTTCCTCGCCTTGTGCCGCCAGACGAATCCCTGCCAAAGCCAAGGCACAAACAAACCAGAAAATCAGCATCACTCGGGGGTAGTTCCAGATATAGTCAGCCACACCGCAGAGCATGGTACCCATGAGTCCCGCCACACTGCCAATGATGGTCATACGAGCCACAGGGCCACAGGTTCCCTGCGCCACCGAACGGCACCCCTGCTTGAAGGTCCATAGAATCCCGCCCACAAAGGAAATCAAACCAACCAATCCTGTCTCACACCAGACTTGGAGATAGATGTTGTGGCAGTGAACAAAATGATCCTTTCCGTGGAAGAGATTCAGGTCACTCACTGCCTGCCGCACTGCATCCGTCCCCAGACCAGCCCCCAAAACAGGCCGCTGCTTCAAGAACTCACCTGCCGCCCGGTAGAGCGGAAAGCGACTGGTGGTAGACGAGTCAGAGGTATTAAATATCGTCAGTACTCGATTAAATACGGTCTCTGGCAGGGCCGCCAGAACCACCAATGCAGCCAGGATACCAAGAGGGATGAGCTTGCGGTTCCACAAAACCACAAAAATAGCCGCTGCGAAAACCAATCCCACCCAGCTGGCACGGGAATACGTCATGGCAATAGACACACAGCCCACGCCTGCACTCACAAGGCCCAGAAAGCGTCCTCCCCAGCTTTTGGCGCACAACATATACGCAATGGCCACAGGGATGAGCAGCAACAAGACCTCTGCAAACGCATTCGGGTTTTCAAAAAATCCGAACACCCGGCCGGGCATTCCCTCATTCAGATCCATGTCTACATAAGAGGGATTCACCTCCACGCCTTGAATCCGCTGGTAGATGCCATACAGTGACATAATCAGCAGAGACAGCGAAGTGAAGGACAGCAATCGGCGCAGATGCCGTCCGTTCTCCACCGTACTCACCACCACAATCACACACAGGATGCAGGTAAGGTAGAGCGCCAGAAAGCGCGTAGACAGGGCAGGATAGGCAGACAAAGGCCAAGAAACCAGAATCATACCGAAAAACGCCGCCACCCAAGGCCCCAAAAACGCCATATCTAACCGGAAATTCTTTTTTCGCATCCCCGCTGCAATGGCCAGCAGGAAACAGAGGACAAAGCCAACAAAGCTATATCCATTGCTCCAGCTTTCATAGGGAATGGCAAGAAACAGAACCATCAGCCATCCCACTACCAACGGTGTGTTTTCCACCACAGCAAAGACGATCTGGGATGCTAAACTTCCTTCAAAAACATCCCGCAGCGCCCCATAGAGCTTTTGTAGTAATATGGTAGGAATACTCAACAAAAACGTAAGCACATGACAAAAAATGCTGTCTTTCCAAGCCCGTGACAGGCAGCCCTCTCGTGTGAGAACATTCACCAGCACACTACCAGCGCAGGCTCGGCTCCATCCCTGGGCAATACTACGGAGGACCCTGGCCAACAGGCTGTATTCATATCGTTCTCGAAGCCACAGCCACATTGGCAGCAGCAACCGTCCGAGCACACTGCTCTGGACCACTTCCACAAGCGATCCCTCCTTTATCTGCTTATCTTGTTCCATCGAAACGGTCCCTGCCTGGGGGGAACTCTCCCTGGACAGGGACCGATACATTGCGTTCTCTATTTTTTACTAAGATAGGTAAAATAGGGATTGTTTGACCCTCAATGGGTTCCTTCGCACCGAAACAGCATTGATTCTGCCGTGCAGCACACGTCGTTTCCGCACTCTATCCCTTATCCCTTAACTTATTTCCGATTCTTCCATCCATACAGCATGGAGAGCAGAAAGAATTGACGCCGACGCACCAAATCCGCTACCATCTGCTTGTTTCTTCCTAGCCCCTTCGGTTCGATGGCCTGAATTGCCCGCGCCATTGGAGGAAGTTGGCAAATCCCCCGCACACGCCGACGCTTTTCAGCCAGGGAAGCCGCATTGCTGGCAGCAAATTCATTGCCGATGGCAATGAGCAAACCAGACCAACAGGAGTTTTCCCGCCACAACGGCAAATTCTCCCCAAGACGCATTCGCTGCGCCAAGTCCTCTTTGGCCTCCATAAAACTGCGGAAGGTCTGCATATAATCCGGCAAATACCGACGAGTAACAGAGACGGGGTTTTGCAGGTAATAGTAAACCGGTTGCTCAGTCATAACCAGCTTTTGGGCGTGACAGAAATATTCCAACAGAAACAGCTCATCCTCCAGATAGGCCCCTTGAAACGCGATCCTCTGGCTCTGGATGATCTCCCGAGAAAACAGGAAGCGCCAGACGAAACCATTTAAGACCTCACCAGGCTTCCCCATCCGTTCCCCCAGCAATCGGTCTACAATGCCACACCGGATCTCTGCCGGACCATATATCCCCTGAGGCAACGCACCATTCTCCTTCTCCTGGTGTCCGTCCACCTCCACGCGCCAATGGGAACCGCCAGCAGTGTCTGCGCCAGCCTTGGTCAAGTTTTGGTACAGCGTCTCTAACGCATCCCGCGGAAGCCAATCATCGGCATCCGCAAAAGCCAGATAAGTCCCCTGCGCCTGTTCCATCCCCAAGTTCCGGGCAGAACTGACCCCCCCGTTCTCTTTGTGGATGACCCGCACTCGATTGTCACTCTTAGCAATCTGATCGCACAGGGCACCACTGTTGTCCGGGGAGCCGTCATCAATGAGCAAAAGCTCCAGGTCCGTAAAGGTCTGGGAGAGAATAGACGCCGTACACTTCCCTAAAAACTCCTGGGCACAGTAGACGGGAACGATCACCGAAATTTCCGGCATGGTACGATCTCCCTTCTCCCATCACTGGCACGCAGCCTTGAGCTGCTCAGCCCGGTCCGTCTTTTCCCACAGAACCCCCAAATCCTCTCGCCCCATGTGGCCATACGCAGCCAACTTCCGGTAAATGGGCTTTTGAAGATCCAGATCCCGGATGATCGCCGTGGGACGCAGATCAAACGTCTTACGCACAGCCTGTTCCAGCACATCGTCAGAAACAGTGCCGGTACCAAAGGTATCCACCAGAATCGAAACCGGCTGGGCCACACCAATGGCATAGGCCAACTGGATCTGGCAACGCTTAGCAAGCCCAGCAGCCACCACAGTCTTAGCCACCCAGCGGGCAGCGTAAGCCGCAGAACGATCCACCTTGGTGGGATCTTTCCCGGAAAAAGCACCGCCGCCGTGAGGGGCAGCACCGCCATAAGTATCCACAATGATTTTCCGACCTGTCAGTCCCGTGTCGCCTTGCGGCCCGCCAATGACAAACCGCCCCGTGGGGTTCACATAAATCTTTGTGTTCTCATCCATAAGGTTTGCAGGCACGGTGGGACGGATGACCAACTCAATCATGTCCTTGCGAATCTGATCCAGCGCCGCCTTGGGGCTATGCTGGGTGGAAAGAACCACCGTATCTACCCGAACTGGCCGGTTCTGCTCGTCGTACTCCACGGTCACCTGCGTCTTGCCATCGGGACGGAGGTAGTCCACCACCCCCTCCTTCCGCACCTGGGTCAGACGCTGGGCCATCTTGTGGGCCAACGAAATGGCCAATGGCATCCGTTCCGGTGTCTCGTCGCAGGCATAGCCAAACATCATTCCCTGGTCTCCGGCACCATTGTCCAGCTGGCTTTCCCCGTCGGTCTTGGCTTCCAGGGACTGATCCACACCCATAGCAATGTCGGCACTCTGCTCGTCAATGTTTGTAATGATCCCGCAGGTATCGCAATCAAAGCCGTACTTCGCCCGATCATAGCCAATTTCCCGAATGACCTCACGCGCAATTTTAGGAATATCTACATAGCAGTTGGTGCTAATCTCACCCATAATATGGATAAGCCCTGTGGATGCAGTTGTCTCGCAAGCCACCCGTCCCAAGGGATCATGGGCCAGAATCGCATCTAAGACAGCATCAGAAATCTGATCGCAAATCTTGTCGGGATGTCCTTCTGTAACGGACTCAGAAGTAAAAAAGCTGTGTCGCATGGAAATAATTCCTCCTTCTTCCTGTATCATTCATCATTCTATTCAACCATCAATCATCACTATGTGTGCAAACCATTCCTATTTCACTTTGGTCAGCGATCATCTAGCAATTACTCTGCTGTCCAACCGGCCAAATAAGCCTCCTGCTGCGGGGTCAGGGCGTCAATGGACAGGCCCAGTGCCGCTAATTTGGCCCGGCCAATCTCATCGTCGATGGCATCAGGAACAGGATAAACCTTCTTCTCCAACCCTTGCTGTTTGGTCAGCCACTCAGCGGCCAGAGCCTGGACCGCAAAGGACATATCCATAATTTCTGCCGGGTGACCGTTGCCTGCTGCCAAGTTCACCAATCGTCCCTCTGCCAGCACATTCAAGGTGTGCCCATTGGGCAGCGTATATCCGATGATGTTCTCTCGCCGGGACTCTGCTTTCTCGGCCATCTCCTGCAAGGCAGCCACTGCCACCTCACAGTCAAAGTGCCCAGCATTGGCCAGCAGAACATTGTCCTTCATGACTGAAAAGTGGCGAGGAACGATCACATCCTTACAGCCAGTGACGGTAATAAAAATATCCCCCAAAGGCGCTGCCTGATCCATCGTCATCACCCGAAACCCATTCATGGTAGCATCCAAGGCCTTGAAGGGGTCAATCTCTGTGACGATCACATTGGCACCCAAGCCAGCAGCCCGCATGGCAACCCCTTTGCCGCACCAGCCATATCCAGCCACAACAACAGTCTTGCCCGCAACCACCAGGTTTGTGGTGTGGAGAATTCCGTCCCAGACTGACTGTCCGGTGCCATATTTGTTGTCATAATAGTGCTTTGCTTTGGCATCGTTAACCGCCATCATGGGGCAAGGCAAGATCCCCTCACGTTCCCGCGCCTTCAGACGGAGAATCCCTGTTGTGGTCTCCTCGCAGCCGCCCATCAGGCAGTCGGCATATTCCTGGCACTTCCCTCCCAGCAGGTCAATCAGATCACCCCCATCGTCAATCACAATATGAGGATGGCACTGCAAGGTCTGGATCAGGTGGCGCTCATACTCCTCGTCAGAGGCACCATAGATTCCAAAGGTCTCTACGCCCATGCTGGCCAGGCCCGCTGCCACATCATCTTGCGTAGACAGGGGATTGGAGCCAGTGAGATAGACCTCAGCGCCCCCCTGCTTCAGGACATAGCCAAGGTTCGCTGTTTTTGCCTCCAAATGGACAGACACAGCTATCCGAAGCCCTTGAAATGGTTTTTCTCGCTGAAAGCGGGCCTCGATCTGGGACAGAGCAGGCATGAAGTCCCGGACCCAATGAATCTTTTTGCGCCCGGACGCTGCCAAGGCTGTATCTTTTATAATGCTCATGGTACTTGTTCCTTTTCTTTCTAAAATTTCGTACGGGGAGAAGGATTTTCCAGGCATAGAAAAAGGCTTCCGAAAAGGAAGCCTTGGTCGCTTGGAGGCGGCGCCTTCCTTATCGCTGTTAGCAGAACCACCTTGCCAAGAAAGCAGGTTGGTGTGGGGTCATCAAGCTAACTCTCTCACCCACTCTTGATAATGCGCTCTATTCAATTCACGCAGGATACTATACTCGTTATATTATACACCAT
>JAHHRP010000047.1 GCA_020025735.1 Evtepia sp. | reverse complement strand
TTGCCCGACTCTCTGAAGTTCCATTGCTGGCAATGGGCCGCCACTGACCGTAGCCAATTGACACCAGTTTGGCTGGGTCAATCACATTCTTTTCCTGCAAGTAAATCGTCACATTGTTGGCTCGACTGGAGGAAAGGGTTCGGTCCACAACAGGGTCATTGGGCCGGGTGGGTTCGCCCTGGGCTGTGTGGCCCAGCACCCGCAGCTCTCCGATGGCCTTACTATGTTTTCCTAGGGAAAGACCTACTTGGTCCAGCACCGGTTTGCCTGAATCCAATAGCACAGGGGAGTTGGGCCGGAAGAACACGGTATCATCAAAGGAAATGAACACATAGCCACTGCCGCTGATGACCGTCATTTGGTTCTCCATATCCTGCTCATCCATATAGGATGTCAGTTCCTTAAAGACCTCCTGCATTTCCTTCTCTACTTCACTTTCGGTCAAGCCGCCCTCTTCATTCTCTTCCTTGGGGGCTGTCACCGCCGGTGTTGTTACCTCCACCTGCGGGTTCAATGACTCGACCAAAGCGATCCAACGTTCGTTATCCACGGTGGACATTGAGTAAAGCATGACAAAGAAGCAGAGAAGCAGAGTCACAAGGTCTCCATAGGTGTCCATCCAGTTGGCGCCGCCAGATTTACGCTTGTTCTTTTTTTTCATTCTGCAGTTGCCCCCCTTGGCCACAGGCACTCCTTACGCACCCTTTTTCCCTCGTTTCTTGCCACCGGAGGCTTTTTTCTTCTCCCCTCCACTGCCTGCGTCGGCTTCCCGCTGCTTCTGATGCATGAACGTCATGAGACGCTCCCGCAGAAATTTGGGATTTTCACCAGACTGAATGGCCATAATTCCTTCCACAATGATCTGACGGCAGATGACTTCTTCTTCATCCCGCGCCGTCAGGTTGGCTGCAATCGGGGTGAATAAGATATTCGCCATCAGAACACCATAAAGGGTAGTGATCAGAGCCACCGACATACTGGGGCCGATGGAATTCATGTCTGACTCGCCCAGGTTCTTCAGCATTTTGATCAGACCAATGAGGGTACCGATCATACCGAAGGATGGCGCTGCACTGGCCCCGCGCTCATACATTGCGATGACCTCCTGGTGGCGCTCGGAGGTCTGCTCAATATCATTTTCGAGAATGCTGCGGACCCGATCGGGGTCGTTGGCATCCACGATGAGCATAATCGCCTGTTTAAAGAAGGGATCCTCCTGCTCGTTTGCCTTTTCCTCCAGCGCCAGTAAGCCGTTTTTCCGTGCGATCTGGGCAAGTTCCGTCAAATCGTCCACATACTTGGTGGGACCGAAGGTATTGGAACGCAGCATAATCCTGAAGTGCTTCGGAAATGCCTTGATCTGTTTCGGATAGCACGCCACGACCACCGCCATGGTACCTCCGATGACGATCAGAATACTGGACAGATCAAAGAAATTCCAAAGCGCTCCTGGGGTGAAGGAGAACTGGAACATAGGGGAGGCGCCTGGATTGACAACAATCCCAACAATAATACCAAAGATGGTAAAGAGGCACGCCACTGCCGTCCCAATGATGTAGATAATGTTCATAGTGGTGTTTCCCTTCTCTCTATCGATTGAAGTCCTGTCTGTGGATCAGATATCCCGTTTGTCCACAACGGTAACGACGCGATGAATGTCCATAACCTTTGCGTTATAGTCGGCGATCTTTCGTATGATCTCCTCCACAGTGTCCCGCACCAGGTAATAGTCGTGGTTCATCATTACAATCTTGCATTCTGGGATCAGTTCAATGTACTCAATCTGGTTGTGATTGACCAGGAAATGTTCCCCATTCATTTTTTGCAATACGATCATCGTTTCTCTCCTCCTTCTTTCGGCACCGGGGCCGCGAGTGCGGCCCCGGGCCCAGAACTCAGTGCAAAACACACAAACGCATCAGCGCTTCATGTTTACCAACTCTTCCAACATCGTGTCGGTGACGGTGACGATTCTAGTGTTGGCCTGATACCCACGCTGGGTGGTAATCATCTCGGAGAACTCCGTGGCCAGGTCCGTGCCAGACCCTTCCAGGAAACCTGCAAGGATCTTGTTGTCGCTCCCTACGATACGGACGGCACCAGCAGTGCCAGCTGCCACGTTGTTCAGATTGCCGGTTACCGAACTAAGAGGCGTAGTGATGCTCAAATCACCAGCGCCACCCAGAGCCTGATAGTAAGGACCATCCAAGTGGGTCAAACCAGCAGGGTTCTCTACCTTGCCCAAGGCAAGGTAGCCAACGGTCACAACGGTTCCATTTTCCGTTGTTGCCACAATCTTGCCGCCCTTCTCAATTTTAATGCTATCCATGTTGGTAGAAATCGGCTTACCTGTTGTGAGATTAGCAGCTGGATCTTTATTTAAACCGGTGCCATTATCCACACCAGGGTAGATAGGATCACCAGCCTTATATTTCCCATCCGGATCATCTGCACTTGCAGCCATAGGCAGGCGGATAGGCACCAAATGAGTGCTTACTCCTGTTGTTACTGTATCAGGGTTGGCTGGATCATAGCCACTGCCAGGTTCACCAGGTGTAAATGTTCCTGCCGGATCTTTTGTTCCTGCAACCGTGGAAAATCCATAGATAATATTACCACTACCATCTACCAGGTATCCATCCTCATCAAAGTTGAAGTTACCCACCTTGGAGAGCTGCAAGCTTTCCAAGTTTTCAATATTCACGCCGGTCTTATCACCAACCAGGAAGAAACCGTCGCCCTCAATCATACAATCCAGGTTCACTCCAGTAGGGATGGCAGGGCCGTTGGCCATATCCAGGTCGATGGTTCCAATGTTGCAGCCGTAGCCGATCTGGCTGGGGTTGGTGCCGCCCACCAGCGGAGTGCCATCAGAGCCGTTGGCCATGCTGGTGTAAATGGTCTCCCGGAAGGTGGTCCGAGCGGTTTTGTAGCCGTAAGTGTTTACATTGGCGATGTTGTTGCCGATAACATTCAGCTTGTTCATGTGGGCTTTCAGACCTGAAATCCCTGCGTACATTGCTCCTGTCATATTTCGTTTTCGCTCCTTTGTTGCGAGAAAGCGCTGCCGACGGGCTGCCAGTCGGGCTGCCGTCAGGACATCCTTACGGTCCTGTCCTCTGTTTTACAGGATCACAGCGCCATCTATGTTGGTAAAAATGTTTTCCTTCATCTCAGTTTGATCCATAGCCGTAATAACACGGTTGTTGGGCACATTGATGATAAACGCTTGTCCCCGGTCTAGGGCCAGGATATTCACCGCACCCTTGGCCTGGGCCCGTTCCACCGAGTCTGCCAGGCGATCCAACAGGGTAGTGGTCACCTCCAGCCCACGGGCCTGGACTCGCTCTCTGGCGTGTTTCGAAAACTCAATCCCGCCTCGGTCCAGCTTCTCCTGGAGCAGCGCACCAAAGTCAGCTTGGTCAGCCTGATGCGGATACGGCTGGCCAGTCAGCACAGCCTGTGCGCGCTGAAGCTGTGAGATCTGCTTGATCATGCTATCCACCCCCTTCTTCTGCCATTAGGACTGGTTCTTAAACAGGCTTCGTGTTTTCGCCGCCGCTGCCACCATTACCACCATCGCCGCCTTCTGGCTTCTCTGGCTTTTCCGGCACACGGCCCACCGCAAGGATCTCATTGAGGTTATATTGCTCACCATTGACAAAGATCACAGGAAGCCCCTTATAGGTACCTGTGCCAGTGACCGTACCCACAATTTCTTCCAGCTTTCCCTTGTCATTGTACTTACCAACAGTCACTTCCTTGCCCACCAGAGAGGAAGCATACGTCAAGGTGCTGGCATCCACCATCGTTGCAATGCTGTTTGTAACCGCAGTGATGGCCTGAATTACCGACATCTGCACCATCTGGTTAATCATGTCGGTTGTAGAAGCTGTCTCATCAATGGTCTGGTTCTGGAACTGCTTCACGATCAGTTGTAAGAAGTCGTTGGTGTCCAGTCCCATTTCATCTGGTCTTTGGATTTTCCAGCCTGCATCAATCAGGCTTTGCAGGTCTTCATCGCTGATCTTATGATCGCCCGCTCTCTCACTGATGGTGCGGTTGGTCAGAGGCATCATCCAAAAATCGCTGCTAATGCTCATGTACTCATCTCCTTTCCATTGCTTACTGCATCAGGTCTCTTCTGTCTGGATAAGACCTAGGCGCAGCTGCTGGAGAAAGTTCTCCTGCTCCTGCTGGCCACTCTGCCGCTGCTGCTGGCTTTGACTCTGCCGCTGCTGCTGGCTCTGGCCATCTTCCTGCCAAGGCTGCCGGCCCTGCTGGGACTGGGGCACCTCAATCCGCACCTCGGACTGATTGTTGTTTTGGAGAAGATTGCCCAAGTAGCCTGCGTGTTCTGTGAGCAGTTTCAGCGCGTGTTCCCGCTCTGCGGTCAGCACCACATGCAGCACACCTTCCGCTGTCCGGGTCAGTGCCACAGTCACATTACCAAGGTGCGCTGGGGAAAGTTTCAGCTCTACCCGCTGCTCTCCCTTTTTCAGGGCATTGGTAATGGCCTTGGCTGCCTGCACATCGAAATCCTGTGCTCTGGTATCCAGAGGGACTGCCTGACCCACCTTCACCGGGGCTGCTTCCACCTGTCGGAACAGGGGCTGCTCATCCACGGGGCCCGTCTGGGTCTGGGTCACTTCTGCCTTGGGCAGTGGCTTCTGGGCTGTGGTTGACTTGCCGCTCTGCGCACCAGCCTCCTGACCATCTCCCTCCTGTCCTGCGTTCGTCTGGACAGTCTGGACCGGAGCTTCTGCTGGCGTCTGCTGGGGCTGGGTAAGCACCACACCGTTCTCTTGCTGCGCCATCTGTTGCCCGGCGGCTTGCGGAAGCACCTGCTGGAACGGACTGCTCTGCTCCTGCTTGGCGGTGGAAAGCATCGCCTCTGCCTGCGCTTGATTCTGCACTGGTGCCTGCACCACTGCCACTCCCTTTGCCGAAAAATCCACCATTGGCAGGGTCGGCTGGGCAGCCAGTTCCTCCTGCGGCACCAGGATCTGCTGCGGCATCAGCGGCATCAAGAAAAGACCTGCTGCGGCTTGTACCTGCTCTGCGTTAGGCTCTTCATACTCTGCCTGAGGCTGCGTGGTTTCCGCCTGAGGTGCTGTCTCATTTTGCTTTTCCTCCAGCATACTCTGGAAGAAAGAGTCGCCTTCTCTACCTGCGTTTGCCTCCTGGGTTTTGTCCGGCTGCTTTGGTGCCACATGCTGGGTCTGGCTTCCCATCTGAATCAGCATCTGTGTCGTTGTCATCGTTTTCACCTCCTTTCAATGGGATCTTTCCGTTGGCTCAACCCACCTGGATCGAAGTGACCCGGCTGGCGGACACCAACTCATCAATAAACAGTTCTTCCTGTTTCTGTACACTCTTTCGGTAACCATCCAACTTTTTCTCCCGAAGTTTTTCCAGGGAAGCTGTCTCCTGCCGGGCAGCTACCACTTGCTGGCGCTTCTTCTCTGCCTCCCGCTCTAGGGCACGCAGATGCTCTGTCTCGGTCTGAATCTGCTGCTCCAGCACCCGCAAACCGATCTCGTAGGTCTTGGCCTGTGCGATGGTCATGCCTTCCTGTTCAGCAGCGCGAAACGCGATGTTCAACTCTCGGTGGCGCCGCGTCAAGTCAGCAATGAGCATCTCCTGGTCTGTCACCTTTTTCATGATGACCGCATGTTCACTGCGAAGACTGTCCAAAACCTGCTGCTTATAGCCAAGCACCGTATCTAGACTGAAGTGAAACTTTTTCATGCTTTCTGTCTCTCCTGTCCATACCAATTACAAAAGGGCTTGCATCGCTGCAAGATCCTCCTCATAGGAAAAGCGCTCGCTGATGCCCTGGGTTAGGAAGCCGTCAATCCCATCCATCTTACTCAGCGCATAATCCAGCTTTTGGTTGGTTCCTTGCTTATAGGCACCAATGGAAACCAAGTCTGAGTTTTTTTCATACACCGTCATCACATCCCGAATTCGGGCAGACAAGTGCCGATGCTCTTCAGACACAATCTCGTTCATCAAACGGGAAATACTCGCGCTGATATCAATGGCAGGGAAGTGACCACTGTTGGCCAGCTTCCGCGAAAGAACGATATGGCCATCTAAGATCCCTCGCACGGTATCCGCGATCGGCTCGTTGGTGTCATCGCCCTCTACCAGCACCGTATAAATCCCTGTGATGGACCCTCGCTTGAAGTTGCCGCTGCGCTCCAGGAGCTTGGGCAGTTCTGCATAAATAGAAGGGGTATACCCTCGGGCCACTGGCGGCTCACCCACGGCCAAGCCGATCTCGCGCTGGGCCATGGCAAACCGGGTCAGGGAATCCATCATAAGCAGCACATCGTATCCCTGGTCTCGGAAATATTCCGCGATTCCCGTTGCCACAGAAGGGCACTTTTTCCGCAGCATCGCGGGCTGATCTGACGTTGCCACCACCAGCACCGATCGGAGCATTCCTTCTGGACCTAAGTCCTTCTCGATGAACTCCAACACCTCACGACCACGTTCCCCTACCAGGGCGATTACATTGATATCTGCTTTGACATTTTTGGCAATCATGCCCATAAGGGTACTCTTCCCTACGCCGGAGCCGGCAAAGATTCCCACACGCTGCCCTTTGCCAATGGTGAGCATACTGTCGATGGCCTTCACCCCGAACTCCATTCTTTCTCGGATGGGGGGGCGACTGAAAGGATTGATGGTTTCTGCCTTCTCCACACAGAAGGGCGTTCCCGCAGGGAAGGGGCCTTTCCCGTCGATGGGGCGGCCCAAAGCATCGATCACCCTTCCCTTGAGGAAGGGGCCTACGGTGACATTAAGCCGACCACCGGTATTGCGGACGAAATTCCCCGCAGAGATTCCCTCCATGTTGGCGTAGGGCATCAGGAGAATGCGGTCATTCTTAAAGCCCACGACCTCTGCCATCACCTGTCCGCCAGACTCCCCATTGTAAATGCGACAAATGTCGCCAATGGCTGCCCGACCTCCAGAAGCCTCGATGGACATGCCCACGATGTTCTCGATCTTTCCGGTATAACTGATGGTCTCGGCCTTCTTCACCCGGTCGATCATGTTTTGGAACACAGGCATCTCCTCCGTTTCCCGTTGGTCATTCGTCCTGTAACATCTGTCGGATATTGGAAAGCTGTGTGGCAGCACTGGCATCAATAATCTCGTCCGGCATTTCAATGATGCAGGTCCCAGCCTCGTCATCGGCCATGGGCATGAACTTAATGTGGTCGGATAGGCCAGCCAGTGCCGTTGTCAGCTCAGGGGCTACTTGGGTCAGATTTTTTGCGTCGCAATCGGCCAAATAGATATGGACCCATTCCCGACGTTTGAGTTTCTCTGTTGCCGCCTGGATCATACGCGCGATCACTTCTCCACTGCTTTTCAGGCTAATGTGGATAATTTTTTCCGCTATCGCAACACTCAGGTCACGCAGTTCATCCCGGGTCTGATCAATCATCGTCTCTCGGGCGAGGGTTGCCTTTTCCAGGAACGTCTGGAGCTGCTTGACTTGTTCTTCCATTTGCTCATCCAGCTGGCGCTGGCTCTCCACCCGAGCTTGAATGAGTCCTTCGGCATAGCCCTGACGAAAACCATCGTCTTGGGCCTGCTGCATCCTCTGCTGGATCTCTTCCTCAGCCTCTGCCTGGCGCTGGGCGACCAGGGCCTCAGCCTGTTGGCGGGCATCTTCCAGGATCTTCTCCGCCTGGATTTTTGCAAAACTTACAGGTCCTTGCTCTTCCTCTGCGTCTTGTGTCGGCTGCGTCCCTTCTTCATCTGGGACCTGTTCTGAATCCACCGACTCATTTTGGGGGACCTGTTCCGATTCATCCATCTGGATCTCATCCGCGTCGGGCAGAATATAGTTGGATGCAACGGGGCGGAGGAAGTTCTTGAAAATATTAGGCAATAATCTCGTCCTTTCCACCCTTGATGATAATTAACTGATTCTTCTCCTCCAGGTCGCGGATGACCTCAACAATACGCTGCTGGGCATCTTCCACATCCCGGATACGGACATTGGTGGTAATCTCCAAATCGTCCTGGATGCTCTGTGCCATACGCACGGACATATTTGCAAAGATCTTGTTGGCCACCTCGGCGTTGGAACCCTTGAGGGCCAGCACCAGATCCCGCTGGTCGCAATCCCGCAGGAACCGCTGCACCGAGCGATCGTCCATCGTGATGATATCCTCGAAGACGAACATCCGCTTGCGGATCTCATCTGCCAACTCCTCATTGCGGCTAGAGAGCCGATCGAAGATTCCCTTCTCACTGGAGCGGTCCAGATTGTTCATTACATCGGCCACATAGTCGATGCCGCCCACCTTGACATTGTTGCTGACAAGAATATTCGCAAACTTCTTCTCGATCTCCGACTCGATGATCTTCACCGCCTCAGGAGAAGCGCTCTCCATACAGGCAATGTTTTCCACCACCTGCACTTGGCGCTCTGGTTCTAACTCCTCAATGACTGTGGCAGCTTTGAGGGGATCAATGTACGACAGCACCAGCGCAATGGTCTGTGCCCGCTCATGCTGTAAGGCTGCCATCAGGGACCGGTCGTCGGCCTTGTTCAGGAAGGCAAACTCCCGGTTCTTCATTGATTTGGTGATCTTATTCAGCAAATTTTCTGCCGTCTGTGCGTCGTAGGCCCGCTCCAACACAGCACGGGCATACTCCAAACCGCCCTCAGTGACGGCCTTGCTGGTCATACACTCCTGATAGAATTCATTCAGGATGTCTTCCGTGACATCTGCATTCAAATAACCCAGTTTGGCCACTTCCAGGGTCAGCTGTTCCACATCTGCTGGGTCCATGTACTGGTACAGCTGAGAAGCCTTTTCCGTGCCCATCGCCACAATCACTGCCGCAGCTTTCTGCGCGTGGGTGTACTGGGGGGTGCTTACTCCGCTCATGTGTCTCCCTCTTTCAGCCAGTTACGCACCATCTGTGCGGCAATCTCAGGGCTGTTCTCTGCAAATTTCCGCACCTTACGCCGCAACTCGATGCTCTTTTCCGTGTCCACATTCATAAGGTCAGCACCTTCCACTGGCGGTGCCGCAGGGGGACGCCCAACATACTCTTCTGCACGCTCCATCTCGAGCAGGGCTTCCTCTTCTTCCAGGCGCTTACGCCGACGACGGCGCAGCAGCAGGATAAGCATAAGCAACAGGATAAATACGCCCAGACCAGCCGCAGCAGCATACAGGACCCACTCCGGCACCTTAGAGACATCCACAAAGGGTGGCTTCTCTTCGTTGTAGAAGGGTGCAGAGAGAATGGAAATCTTCTCATTCTGTATGTCCCGATTGATTCCTGCAGCTTTGGCCACATGGGGCACGAGGCTGTTCATCGCTACGGTCCCGGCCGCATCCTGGTTGATGGTAATGGACACCATCACATCAGTAACCACACCTGACAGATGCTCTGTCTGGGTGTTTCTCTCGTCGTAGATGTATTCGTTCTGTCCTGAGTTGATCAGCGCCTGCTCGTTCCCATCTGGCTGATACTGCTCATTGACATATGTGTTCAGGTCGGCATTGTTGTCGGTGCCCACAGTGCCTCCCGCCACAGCGTTCTCATCCCGGATAATCTGTTGGTCATAGATCTTCTTTCCGATGAGTCCCTCATTGCCTTCAGCATTTTCTTCCATGCTGTAATCGGTAGCATCGGTCACACTGCGGTCCACGTCCACAGTAGTGCGTACACTTACGCGAATGTTTTCCGCGCCAAAAAGAGGCGCCAGCAGCTGGATAATATCTGTCCGCACCAGGTTGTTCTGTTGTTCTTCCAACTTCATCTTCAGCTGGGAGGCATCCTGCATCCCTGCCAGGTCCGTACCGTCGGAATGGGTGTTGCCCGCAGAATCTATAATCCCGATGTTTTCTATCTCCAAATTCTTGATAGAAGTGCGCAGGAGCGTTTGAATGCTCTTGACCATATTTTTCGGCAGTGCCCCGCCATCCTGCATCGTCACAGCCACAGACGCACTGGCAGGAACCGCCTTCTCTTTGTCCAGAACATAGGGGCTTTCCTCAGCCAAATTGATGTTCACCACTGCGTCCTTCACGCCATCCAAACAGCGGATCGTAGCTGCCAAGCGATCCTGGACCTCCATGAGGGAAAGTTGTTCCCGCTCTGCCTCCGTGGTCAGGCTGCCCACATTGTTCAGGTAGGTACTGTAACTAAAACCGGAAGAGGGATAGTCCGCCATGAGCAGGCCAGCCCGTAGTTGGACCTCCTGGTCCTCTGGCACCAAAATGGTTCCATTGTCTTCTACTTTGTAGTCGTTTGCACCATTCTCAGACAAGTAATTGACCACGGAATTCATGTCCGTGCCATTCAGATCCGTGAACAGCGGCACATACGACTGGTGGCTCATTGTCACCGCCAACACAGCAAGGAGCACCACCACGGCAGCCAAACCACAGGCGATAAGTATTTTTACTCGTTTTGAAAACGCGCCCCACTTTTCCTTGCCTTTGCTCCAAAAAACTTTAATTTTTTCTTGCACGTTCATTCCCACCGGCCTTCATCTGTCTCTACTGTGATCGTTCCTACCGCCGCAATTACAGGTTCATCTGCATCACGCTGTTGTATGACTCCACGGCTTTATTCCGCAGCTGCACCAGCAGTTCCACCGACAGGGCGGCCTGAGTGGAAGCAATGGTCAGCTTTGCCGGGTTGTCCAGCTGGCCGGTGGCCAAAAGATACTCCATTTCATTCTTTTCTGCATCGGTCTGCTTTACTTTGTCGACCGCTGCCTGGAACACGTCAGCAAAGGGAAGGGCCGCTGCCTCTGCTTTCTCCTCCTGCTGGGGAGAAAGTGTCTCCAGCCAGCTTGGCCGAAGCGCCTGAATCGGTTGAAACTCCATCATAGGGACACACCTCTTATTTCTCTTTTTTATTTTCTTTCATGAATACCACTAAATACCACAAACCATGGCCACATTAAAAAATGTGATCATGGTTTGTCTTGTTTACTTGCCAATTTCCAATCCTTTGGCTGCTACAGTCTTGAGCACATTGAACGCAGTAATGTCAGCTGCCAAGGCCTGGTTTGCTGCCATTGCATCTGCCATTTCCATAACTACGTCCACATTGGGCAACTCTACATACCCATCCCCGTTTGCGTCAGGATGGGTTGGATCATAAACCATTTTGAATGGTGCGTCATCTTCCGCGATCTCCGTCACCCGCACACCACCGCCTTGTCCTCTCACTCCATTGAACCTTTCTTGCAAAATCGTTCGAAAGGGCGACAAGGGTTGTTCTTCCATTACCACCAATTTTCGTCGATAGGGGCCGCCAGCCTCCGTTCGTGTGGTGTTAAGATTGGTGATATTTTCTGCTATAATATCCAGTCGCAACTGTTGTGCAGTCATTCCTGAGCCAACAATGCTCATTGAGTTCATAAATGCCATCGCAACTTCCTCCTATCACCCTCGAATCGCAGTACGCATAATGGAAAAGTCCGTAGAAAGAGCATTCATAGCATACTGTAACTGATAGGCATTGCGAGACAGTTCCAAAGACTGGTCAAGTACATTCGCACCGTTTCCATCCATCCGAGTTCTTTCCTGGGCTTCATGCGCCACCACAGGGGTTTGTTCGATGGCCTTTCGCATTCCACGCACAGGGGTACCGCTTCGCTCCTGCGCTTGGAGTGCATCCCGCAAGGCCTCCTCAAATGTCACATACTTCGGCTGATAGCCAGGCGTCTCTAAATTCGACAGATTATCAACAATGCAAGTTTGTTTGCTCCACAGGAAGTCAATTGAGCGCTGCATCAGAAGCGATGTGTTTGACAAAGCCAGATCCATTCCTGTCCCTCACTTTCTTTGTTTTTCGGGGGAGCACATCAGCCCCCCTTTTCCCAGCACAACAGACGAAATCTCTCCCTTATGATTTATGATAGAATTCCATCCTTGACGCACTGTGCTGTATTCACAGACTTTTCCTGCATTTCTTCCAAAATACGACAAAAGTTTTTTGTATCAACA
>JAHHRP010000046.1 GCA_020025735.1 Evtepia sp. | reverse complement strand
CCGAGATGATTTTTGAAGAGGGACAGAAGCATGTATCTCTCTACGAGACGCCCTATGGCGGGTTGATGCTGGGGGTGAACACCCGGCGGGCCAAGGCGAACCTGGGAGCAGAAGGTGGAAGCCTTTCCATCCGCTATGCCTTGGAAGTAGACAGCCAGCCTATTGGAGAAAATTCTTTTGAGATTCAAGTCACGGAGCCTCAGGAAGCACCGAGCCGCCTGGGCTAGTGATCTGATGCAACAGAAAAAGAGGAAGAAAAAGAGGAAGAAAAAGAGGACAGATGTGATATGGCAAATTTGATTCAGCTTGCGAAAGACCAGGTTGGTCAGCTGACGGACCAGGCTTATCAGAACGCTGTTGCCGACGGGGTTCTGCCGGCAGGTGTGACGGTGAAGGGGTCGGTAGAGATCCCCAAAGACCATCAGAATGGAGATTATGCGTCCTCCTTTGCGATGGCTGGGGCTAAGGCCATGAAGATGGCACCCCGCGTGATTGCACAGGCAGTGGCCGAGCGCATGGATCTCACGGGGACGATCTTTGCTTCGGTAGAGGTCGCGGGACCAGGATTTCTCAATTTCCGCTTAGGCCCCAAATGGTATGGGGATGTGCTGGCGGAGATTGAGAAAGAAGGGCCTTTGTATGGCCAAGGTACAGAAGGCCAGGGAAAGAAGATCATGGTGGAATTTGTTTCGGCAAATCCTACGGGTCCCATGCACATGGGCAATGCCCGTGGTGGTGTTCTAGGGGATACCTTGGCCAATATCCTGCGCCGAGACGGATGGGATACCTGGAAAGAGTTTTATGTCAATGATGCTGGGAACCAGATCCAAAAGTTTGCGTTGTCTATCCAGGCTCGCTATCTCCAACTGCTGTTGGGAGAGGAAAATGTCCCCTTCCCTGAGGATGGCTATCATGGGGAGGATATCAAGGAATTGGCCCAGGCTTTTTATGCTGCCTACGGAGACAGTTTCCGAGACACCCCCGAGAAGGAACGTCTGGAAGCGTTGGCGGCGTTTGGCTTGAAGCACAATATTCCACGGATGCAGTCCGATCTGCGTCGGTACGGGATCGAGTATGACCAATGGTTTTATGAATCCTCCCTCCATGAATCTGGCTATGTGGCCCAGACAGTGGATTTGCTGACAGAAAAGGGATGGACCTATGAAAAGGACGGTGCCTTGTGGCTGTCTACCTCCCAGCTTCTGCGGCAAAAATACCTGGCCGAAGGAAAAAGCGAAAAGCAGGTAGACAAGCTGGATCTGAAAGATGATGTTCTGCGCCGGGCCAATGGCTTCTACACCTACTTTGCTGCCGATATTGCATACCATCGGAACAAACTGGAGGTCCGAGGATTTGATACCGCCGTTGAAGTGTGGGGGGCAGACCATCACGGACATGTGGCCCGTCTCCAGGCGGCTCTGGATGGCTTAGATTTGGATGGCTCACACCGACTGGTGGTGGTGCTGATGCAGCTGGTGAACCTTCTTCAGGATGGCCAGCCGGTGAGAATGTCCAAGCGTTCTGGTAAGGCGATTGCCTTACATGATCTGTTGGATGAGGTCAGTGTGGATGCTGCTCGATACTTCTTCAATTCTCGCGCTGCCACCAGTCCGGTAGACTTTGACCTGGGTCTGGCGGTGCGGGAGGACAGCGAGAACCCAGTTTATTATGTGCAGTATGCCCATGCTCGCATCTGTACACTGGTGGCCCGGTTGGCCGGGGAAGGATACCCGGTGCCAGAGGCGGGAGAGATTCGTTCTGAACTGTTGTCCAGCGAAGAGGAGACTTCGCTTATTCGCATCTTGGCCCGCTTTCCTGAGGAGATTCATGCTGCGGCGCGGGAGTATGACCCCTCTCGGATCAACCGCTATCTGATAGAATTGGCGGGTCAGTTCCATCGCTTTTACAGTGCCTGCCGCATCAAAGGGGAAGAGGCAGAGGTCCTTACGGCTCGTCTGAAGCTGGCTGACAGTGTCCGGGCTGTTCTAGCAAATGGACTGGGACTGTTGGGCATCACCGCCCCGGAGAAGATGTGATGGCAGCACAAGCGATATGGGCAGAGGATCTTATTCTGCCCGCAGAGGAGGGGAATTTGTCATGAACAAACGAGGAAAGGATAGCCTGATTATTGGATTTGCGCTCTTTTCTATGTTTTTTGGGGCGGGAAATGTGATCTTCCCACCTTACCTTGGATTGGGTGCAGGGAACCAGTGGACGCTGGGCTTTTTGGGGTACTATATTGCTGACGTGGGCTTGGCACTGTTGTCGATGTTTGCGATCCTTCGGCAGGGCAGCCCTGCGGGGGTTACGGCACGGATCGGGAAGATTCCTGCGTTGGTGCTTATGTGTTCTATCGTTCTGTGTATTGGCCCCATGCTGGCCATTCCCCGCACAGCGGCGACAATTTATGAAACATCTCTGCTCCCTCTGACGGATGGGATCAGTCCGGTGGCCTTTTCGGTGGTCTTTTTCCTCCTGGTGCTGGTGCTGTGTCTGCGGGAGAGCGCAGTGGTGGATATCGTAGGGAAAATACTTACGCCAGCGCTTCTGTTGGGACTGCTGATTCTGATCGTGGTGGGTGTGGCGTCCCCTCTGGGACCTGTTGCACCTCAGCCCATGGTAGAGAATGTGGTATCGACAGGCATTGAGGCCGGCTACCAGACCATGGATGTTCTGGCAACCTTGATTTTTGGATATATTATCCTGAAAAGTGCGCGGAAAAAAGGACATACCGAGTGGAAGGATCAAGCCAAGGTGGTGGCTGGTGCCAGCTTGGTGGCTGGAATCGGCTTGCTGGTGGTCTATCTGGGCCTGACTTATCTGGGGGCCACCATGGGGAGCTTTTTTGACCTGTCAGTGGATCGAACCCATCTGGTATCTGCCATCGTTCGGAAATTGCTGGGGCAGGGGGGGATCGTCCTCTTTGCTGTGGTGGTAGCCTTGGCATGCCTCACTACTGCAGTGGGTCTCGTAAGTGCCTGTGCGGACTATTTCTGCGGCATTTCCAATGGACGTGTCCCTTATACAGTGTTGGTTTGCGTGATCTGCTTGTTCAGTGCCATTATCTCCAATTTTGGCATCAATGAAATTATTGCCGTTTCCTCCCCCATTCTCAATGTGGTCTACCCCCCCACATTGATGCTCATTGTTCTGGCCCTCTTTGGAGGACGGTTAAAGAACCCGTGGATTTTCCGTTTTGGAGCGATTGGGGCCTTGGTGGTGAGCCTGCTTAAGACAGCAGGTCCCTTGCTCTGCTGGGATGTCAGCTTTCTGTCTTATTTGCCCCTGGATTCTTTCGGTTTTGGTTGGGTCATCCCCGCGGCCCTGTGTGCACTGGCGGGAGCGCTGATCCCGATGAAGCAGAAAGAGACACTCGTGCCGTAACAAGCTAGTGACACGGCTGTGACCGCAACAAAATCCCCCTCGGTGCAAGTATCCTGTCGGGATTCAGGCAGGAAAAGGCATCGGGGGGATTTTTTTCAGTGGATATTTGTTTGCACAGCGAGGGAAGGGAGAGATAGGATGAAACTGATGGTTGCAGCGGATCTTCACGGGTCTGCTTATTACTGCCGAGAAATGCTCCGGGCGTTTGAGCGGGAGAAGGCAGGCCGGCTCGTTTTATTGAGGGATCTTCTCTACCATGGGCCAAGAAATGATCTGCCCCGGGAGTATGCGCCGAAAGAGGTCATCACGCAGCTCAATTTGATGAGAGATCGACTTCTCTGTGTCCGAGGGAACTGCGACAGTGAGGTGGATCAGATGGTGCTGCACTTTCCCATTCTCGCGGATTATGCGGCGTTGCTTCTGGGGAAACGCGTGGTCTATCTTACCCATGGTCATGTGTTCTGTCGGGATAACTTGCCGCCTCTCCAACGGGGGGATATTCTTCTCCATGGGCACACCCATATCCCTGCCTGGGAGCCTTTTGGAGAGGATAACTGGGATCTGAACCCGGGTTCCCTCTCTCTGCCCAAGCAGGGCAGCCCCAACAGCTATCTGACTCTGGAAGAGGGCCGTGTGGTGTGGAAGGACTTATCCGGTCAGGCATTTCACCAACTGGAACTGAATATTTGAGGGAGCAATCGGAATTCCCCGGTTGTGGATAGGGTCGGTGGACCCGGCCACAGCCGGGGTCACTTTTTCAGCAGAGCAGACGTTCCAGACGGGGGCCTAGACGACTGAGGATTTCGTTGGTGATGGTGTTGCTCTGACGGGCCAGATCCCCAGCGGTGATGGTTTCCTGGCCATCACTGCCAATCAGGATGGCTTCATCTCCAGCCTGGACGGGGGGCAGGTCGGTGATATCGACGAAAGTCTGGTCCATGCAGATGCGACCCACAATGGGGGCACGGCAGCCGTGGAGGAGGACTTCACCGCCATCCAGACAACGGGGGAGGCCATCGGCATAGCCAATGGTAAGTACGGCAAGCTTGGTGGGCCGCTGTGCTGTAAAGGCCAGGCCATAACCTGCGCCTGCACCAGGGGGGAGGGTTTTTATGGTAGCTACCCGGGCATGGAGGGATAGAACAGGCTGCAAGTCCGGGGCAGCAGCATTCTGGTCCTGAGGGGAACTGAGCAGACCATAGAGTGCAATCCCGATGCGAGCCCAGTCGCCACCGAAGGAAGGGTAGTTGAGTAACCCGTGGCTGGCTAGTAAGTGTACTTTGGGGAGAAGAATTCCCTGATTTTTCAGTTCTTCTAGCAACTGGCGAAAGGCCTCGTGCTGGTGTTGGGCGTAACCATGGGCGGCATCGTCGGTGCCATCCGCAGTACACAAATGGGTGCAGATCCCTTTGATGCGTAAGTTCGGTAAGGAGAAGAGTTGGACGATCTGTTCCAGATGAGATGCCGGGATGCCTAGTCGGTGCATCCCGGTGTCCACAGCCAGGTGGACAGCGAGGGGTTTGCCAAAGTGGTTTATCTGTTGGGCATAAGAGAAGTCTACCACCATTTGGCTCAGGCGATAGCGGCGCAGGAGGGGGAAGTGCTCTGGGGGAGTGTAGCCCAGCAAGAGGATTTCCCCTTTGATCCCGGCCTTTCTCAGTTGGATGCCCTCTGCCAGACAAGCAACACAGAAGGAAGAGACCCCCAGCTCAGTCAGGACCTGAGCGACGGGCAGGACACCGTGGCCGTAAGCATTGGCTTTGATGGCAGGCATGAGGCGGCAGCCAGGGGGAAGGAGGGCTTGGAGCGCTGTAACATTGTGGACGAAAGCATCTCGGTTCAGTTGGATCCAGGCCCGATCCCGCCGAGGTTGTTGCGGTTTGCAGCGGGTTTTTCCCCAGGTGATGGTGGCGGCAGCCAGGAAGGACAGGAGGCACACGGTAAAATATTGCATGAGGCTGTTGCCTACCAGGAGCGATGTCAGCCCTACGGCCCCAGCAGCACCACGAACCACAACAAGCATAGCTGGGTGGAGAAGGTATACCCAGGTGGATAGGGTGGGCAGCCAGGCAGGGGCATGGACAGGCCAGATCAGCAGCAGCCGGTAGAGAAAGACCATGACCACTGGCAGCAGCAGATACATACTGTCGTGACGCTGGAAGGAAAAGTGGCGTAGGAGGAATGCCTCTCCAGTCATCAGGAGGAAGGAGAGTCCTAGACCGAGCCGATAAAAAGCAGGTGTTTTTTTCCCAGGGTGGCGTCCCAGTTTGGCACCCAAAAACAAGAACAGGGGAGCCATGAAAAGGCCGTTTCTAGTGTAGGAAAACACCTGGAAGCCAATGTCATAGATTGCGGACAGAGGTGGCAGGATGGCGGTCATGCCGTAATAGCTGTCCCCGAACAGCCCCACCAGATAGAGCAGACTTGTCACAATAAGTAAGCCCCGCTCCTGAAGAACGCGACGCAGCAAGCTGACAACCACCAATCCCAGAGCACAAGCGGGGAAGTACCAAAGGTGGTAGAAGGTTCCGTCGAACAGGAGCAGACGCAGGATGTCTAGGAGAGAGAGGTTTTGGTAGTGTCCAGCGTAAAGGCCGATGGGGAGGTAGATGAGAATAGCTATACCATATAGTAAAAGAATTTTCTTGATCTGCCGCCACAACAAGGGAAAAGAGTTTTTCGCGCCTAAAACCTGTCCCAGGACAAACTGACCAGTGACCAGAAAGAAAAAGGGGACTGCGATCCGTCCTAGGATTCGGGTGAGGAAGAAATCTCCGACCGGGGAATAAGTGGACAGGGGTGAGGTGTGGATGGCGACAACCAAAAGTGCGGCCAGGATTTTGAAGGCATCCAACCCGCTTTGCCGATGGGGTTTAGTCATGCAGATTCCCCCATTCTGTGAGCAGGAAGCCGTCTGCGTTGTTTCCCGAAAACGTGTAGGAGTAGTTGGAGGAGAGAAGGATCGCAGTTGGGCCGTGAGAGGCTGCTGGCAGGAAGGAAAGAGCAAAGTTCTGATCCTGATATCGACAGGTTCCATAGGGAAACGACCGCAGCCAGACGATATACTCTTCTAAGGTAAACCCTCTGGCCGCCATGATGGCTGCGTGTGGGGTTCCTACATAGCGGAAATGCCAAGGCTCGTGGCCGATACCGGTGATGTGTTCTTTTCCTTCTGGATATCGCTGGATCCAGCCATACTTAGCCATTGCTTGGCGGAAAGTTTGGCAGATACCTTGATAGGGGAAGGCAGGACGGATGAAGTCGATGTGGCTGCTTTGCAGCCCAAGGTCGATGGCAAGTCCCGTTTGGTGTTCGCTGCATCCAGGGCGGGCAACATAGGTTTGGGTGAAGTCCAGACCGTTTTCTCTAAGGGAGTCTTCCCAGATGGTCTGCTGCTCTGCTTGGGAGCGCCAGCCGCTGACCGGGACGATCTTTTCCCAACCGCCAATGGCGGACATAAGGCGGTCCAGCGCTTGAGCAGCGCGGCGCTCCAGCAGAATCTCTGTGCCTGCAACAGGAAGCAAGTCTGGCGGAGAGAGGGGGTGATAGGGGTGGTCGGCGTTGACCAAAATGAGGTCCCCTTGATGGACAGCTTTGGGAGGGAGGAGTAGAGAAGTCATTGGTGCATCACCTGCCCAATGATACAATCCAGGATTTCCCGGAAGGTAAAGCCGGCCGCTTTCATCATGCCAGGGAATCGGCTGTGTTCGGTGAAGCCGGGGATGGTATTGATCTCGTTGAATACGATGGTCCCTTCTGGGGTTAGGAACATATCAACCCGGGCAAATCCAGTGCAGCCCAGGGCGCGATAGAGAACTTTCGCAGCTTCCTTGATTCGTTGCGTTGTGGCATCGTCAATTCGAGCAGGGACGTGGATGGCAGAGGTTTTTAATGTATATTTCTCTGTGAAATCAAAAAAGCCACCAGATAATTCGATTTCGTCTGGTTCCCCCACGATGAGTTCTCGGCTGCCGATGACAGCGCAGCCTACCTCAAATCCAGAGATGGTTTGCTCAAGGATCACCTGGTCGTCGTATTGACGGGCCAGTTCCAAAGCGGGGAGAAGTTCTTCTTCTCGGTGAATTTGAGAGATCCCGTAGGAGGAGCCTGCCTTGACGGGTTTCACAAAGAGGGGATACCCAGTCTGCTGGGCGAAGGCAGCGGCGGCCTGGAGATTCTCTCCCTGGTCAAGGACGAGAGAAGCAGGAACCTCGATCCCTGCCAGAGAAGCCAGCTTGTGTGCGCGGTCTTTGTCCATACACAGGGCAGAGGCAAGCGTACCACAGCCGATGATGGGGATGCCTGCCAGCTCAAACAATCCCTGGACCGTGCCATCCTCTCCATTCTTGCCGTGGAGGATTGGCAAGGCGTAGTCCACCGGGAGGGGCTGGAGATACTGGGGGGTCAGGGCGAGCAGACCATGAAGGGTTCGATCCTGGGACACCACTACGGGGGTCAGATGGTCTGTGTCTTCGTGCCAGGTGTCTTGGGCGATGGCATCGTAAGGGCCGGTGTAAGAAAACCACTGTCCGGCTCGGGTAATCCCAATGGGCAGGACGGTGTATTTGTTTGGGTCCAGATTGCTCAATACGGCGTAAGATGATTGTAAAGAGACGGAATATTCTGGGGAGCGGCCGCCGAACAGGACAGCGATCGTGGGTTTGGTCATGGTGTTCTCCTCCTGTGTCATGTTATGGGTAGGGAAGTGGGACGGAATGGGATGAAAGAAGGGGGCTGTGTGGTGATAGATGCCCAGTGTATGAAAGTTTTCTGAAGTCTGTTTTCCAGTATACTGTGAAAAACTGTTTCTTGTTTTAAGGAGTTATTGTGCTTTTCTTAAAAAGAATTGTTCTTTTATTAAGAGTAGTTAAAGATGTGTGAAGATCTGCTGGCGTCCGGCAGAAAGGAAGATGTGGCTGGATAAATATGAACGAAATATGAACATTTTCCATTTTCCGTTGACAAAGCGGCAAGAGTGGAGTATATATAGCGGAAGTAATCAGTGATTACCAAATGAAATTTTGAACAATACGACACATGGAGGTCATTATCATGGTATTTGAAGCAATTGCGGAACTGGTGGCAGAGCGCGTAGAGAAGGACGTGTCTGAGATCACAATGGAGAGCAACTTCCGGGACTTGGGTATTGATTCCCTTGACACGGTGGAGCTTCTGATGAACTTGGAGGACAAGCTGGACATGGAGATCGAGCTGGACCAGAAGGTAGAGACCGTGGGTGACCTGGTAGCCTTCATTGAGAGCAAACGGGCATGATTCACACACCCTTATGTGATCTGCTGGGCATCCAGTATCCGGTCTTCCAGGGCGGCATGGCCTGGATCGCCGACGGCAAACTGGCCGCAGCGGTATCCGAAGGAGGCGGGCTGGGGATCATCGCCGCAGGCAATGCTCCAGCAGAAGAGGTCTTGGCACAGATTAAGGTAGCCAAAAGCCTCACCAGCCGTCCCTTTGGAGTGAATATCATGCTCATGAGTCCCTTTGTGGATGAGGTAGCCCAGGTAGCAGCGCAGGAAAAGGTGGCTGTGGTCACCACTGGTGCAGGGAACCCTGCAAAATATATGACACTGTGGCACCAGGCTGGCATCCAGGTGATTCCTGTGGTGGCCTCGGTCGCCATGGCTAAGCTGATGACCCGTCAGGGAGCTGCGGCCCTCATTGCCGAGGGCGGGGAGAGCGGTGGACATGTAGGGGAACTGACCACCATGGTTCTGGTGCCCCAGATTTGTGATGCCACTACCCTGCCTGTCATTGCTGCTGGCGGCATTGCCGATGGTCGTGGTGTGGCGGCAGCTTTTATGCTGGGGGCCTGCGGTGTCCAGATGGGTACCCGCTTCCTCAGCGCTGAGGAATGCGCTATCCACCCCAACTACAAACAGCGCATCCTGAAGGCCAACGACCTTTGCACTATGGTCACCGGGAAACGGCTGGGGCATCCTGTGCGGAGTTTGCGTACTTCCTTTGCGCGCAATTATGCCAAGGCTGAGTATGGTGGCGTGGAGGATGAAGTGCTGGAGGCAATGGGCAGTGGTGCTCTGCGGAAAGCTGTGGTAGAGGGCGATGTAGAGGAGGGGTGCTTCCTCTCTGGACAGGTGGCTGCCATGGTGAAGAAGGTCCAGCCCGCAGCAGAGATTGTTCGTGAGGTCATTGAAGGAGCCGAACCTGTGCTGAAAGGAGCCACACAATGGGTAAGATAGCCTTTGTTTTCGCTGGCCAAGGGGCCCAGTTTCCTGGCATGGGCCAGGAACTGGCCCAGTGCTCCCAGGCGGCAGCTGATATTTTTGCAAAAGTGGACGCCCTGCGTCCTGGCACCTCTGCCCAGTGTTTTGGGGGCAGTGAAGAAGAACTGAAGGAGACCAAGAATACCCAGCCCTGCATGTTTGCTGTGGAGCTGGCCTCTGCTGCTGCTTTGGCAGAAGGGGGCATAAAGGCCGACATGGCTGCCGGGTTCTCTTTGGGTGAGATCGCTGCGCTGACCTATACTGGGGCAGTGGACCTGGAAACAGGGTTTCATCTAGTTTGCCGCCGTGGGGAGCTGATGCAGGCCGCTGCGGAGGAGCAGCCCACTGCTATGGCGGCTGTGCTCCGCTTATCCAATGAGATGGTGGAGGAGATTTGTGCCCAGTTTGAACAGGTGTATCCGGTCAACTATAACTGCCCTGGCCAGGTTTCTGTGGCATGCGCCAAGGAGCAGCTGGCACCCTTCTCTGCTGCGGTGAAGGCCGCTGGCGGCCGTGCCCTGCCGCTGAAGGTGCGTGGAGGATTCCACTCTCCCTTCATGGCTTCTGCTGCCCAGGGTTTTGCTCAGGTGCTGTCTGCCTGTACGGTGAACGCCCCAAAGATGCCTCTGTATGCCAACCGAACGGGGCAAGTTTACGATGGGGACCCAAAGCAGTTGCTGTCGCAGCAGATTTCTTCTCCCGTCCGCTGGGAGACCATTGTGCGAAATATGATTGCGGCTGGCGCAGACACATTTCTTGAACTGGGGCCGGGAAAGACCCTGTGCGGTCTCATTGAGAAGATTGATCAGACAGTCAAGACCTATGCTCTATCCAGCAAAGAGGACTTGGAGAAGATCTTGAAGGAGGTTCGTGGATGCTGACAGGAAAGACAGCACTGGTCACCGGAGGTTCCCGGGGGATTGGCGCGGCCATTGTGGAAAAGCTGGCCTCTCAGGGGGCCAACGTTGCAGTGGTTTATGCTGGAAGCCGGGAGGCTGCTGAAGCGCTGTGTGCCAAATGTGAGGCGGATTTTCAGAGGAAAGCCCTGGCCTATCAGTGTGATGTGGCGGATTTTGCTGCGGTGAAGGAACTGGTGGCCCAGGTAAAAAAGGACTTTGGGTCCGTGGATATCCTGGTCAATAACGCCGGGGTGACCCAGGACAGCTTGCTGGCGATGATGAAAGAGGAAAGCTTTGATCGGGTCCTGGATGTAGACCTGAAAGGAGCATTCAACTGCATTCGTCATTGTGCCGGCCTCTTTTTGCGCCAAAAGGCGGGGACGATTGTGAACGTCAGTTCTGTCTCTGGACTGGTAGGCAACCCTGGTCAGGCAAACTATTCGGCAGCAAAGGCTGGTCTGATTGGTCTGACCAAAGCAGTGGCCAAAGAACTGGCCCCCAAGGGGATTACTTGCAACGCAGTAGCTCCGGGCTTTATTGAAACAGATATGACAAAAGACCTGGCGGGTCAGAACGATGGGCTGATTACAGCCATCCCTCTGGGACGGATCGGACAGCCTCAGGAAGTGGCCCAGGCAGTTGCCTTTTTGGCCTGCGCCCCCTACATCACCGGTGAGGTGCTGCGGGTGGATGGCGGCCTTGCCATATAAGGGAGGAAAACACCAATGGAACAGACCATGCGTAGAGTGGTGGTTACCGGCCTGGGGGTTATCAGCCCTGTGGGCAACACGGTGGAGACATGCTGGAACAACCTGAAAAATGGTGTACACGGCATCGGTCCCATCACTCTTTTTGATGCCACAGACTATAAAACAAAAATTGCTGCGGAAGTGAAGGACTTCGATCCGCGGGCTTATATGGATAAAACAGAGGTCCTGCGCAGCGACGCCTTCTCTCAGTATGGCATCGCTTCGGCTTGCCAGGCAGTGGAGGAGAGCGGTGTCATCGGTACCTTGCCTCCAGAGCGAGTGGCTGTGTACTTTGGCTCTGGTATCGGTGGAATCCGTACCTTTACTGAGGAACATAATAAACTCTTGACCCGAGGCCCTAAGCGAGTCTCCCCCTACTTCATCCCCATGCTCATTGCCAACATGGTGGCGGGGATGATTGCGATTCGTTTTAATTGTCAGGGCGCTGCTATGCCAGCAGTGACAGCTTGTGCTTCTGGCACCAATGCCATCGGAGAGGCCATGCGTGCCATTCGCCACGGCTATGCCGATGCTGTGATCACCGGTGGCTCTGAGGCCGCCATTTCTGAGTGCGGTGTGGCTGGGTTCATCAATATGCAGGCGTTGTCTACTGCTGAGGACCCCAATGCAGCCTGTCTGCCGTTCGACAAGCGCCGGAGTGGCTTTGTCATCGGAGAAGGAGGTGCTGCCCTGGTGCTGGAAGAATATGAACACGCAGTGAAGCGTGGGGCAAAAATTTACGGAGAGGTGTGCGGTTATGGTGCCACCTGTGACGCATTCCATATTACTGCGCCTCGCCCCGACGGCAGTGCTGGGGCGCAAGCCATTCGGCTTGCTATGCAGGAGGCTGGCTACCAGGTGGGGGAGCGGGTATATATCAATGCCCATGGCACCGGAACGCCCATGAATGACTCGCTGGAGACCCAAGT
>JAHHRP010000045.1 GCA_020025735.1 Evtepia sp. | reverse complement strand
GTATATAGATGGTATTTATAAATACAATAAAAACAAGATGGTAAAAATCCTATCTACCAAAAGCAATCACTCATATACACACAGAATAGGAGTCTATGTATGAGAAAACACTTGTCGGCAGCAGTGGCATGTCTGTTCACAGCCCTTTTATGTGTCGGCTGCAGCAACGGTCAGACAGCATCCCCACCCAGCGACACCTCCACAAACACGCCAATTTTATACTCTAACTTGACAGATCCTTCTGCCCAGAAAGAGGTCGCAGATCTCCTGGCAGAGCACGGTGTTACAAAAGAACAAACAGATACCCTCCTTTCTTGGGCAGATGACTTCAATGGCCGGGTCACTTCCTCCCCATTGCCAGAAGGATTTCTCCCCCTAAAAGACACAAAGACTGCATACAGCGGACTGACCATCAAAAGCAAAGAGGCGGACGACGGCTCGCTCTATCCTGAGGCAAATTGTCGTTTGGCCAGCTATCTGCTCATAAAGAATCTCCTCCATACAAACGGCACCCACATAGACAATGACACTGTTCTGATGTTTGATGTGGAAGCCATTGATACCTATGCACCCTTTTCTCTCAAGGAGGAAGAACGAGATCCGTTTCTTTCGCTCTTCAGCTGGGTGCCTCTTGACGGTGCCGACACTGTGGAGGCACATCTTGAGCGCATCCAAAACACCTGGAAAGAGAGAGCGCTCTCTATAAAAGGCAACGGCATCTCACTCATTACAGTTTACCTCCATTTGCCATTCGACGACGTGCGTTTTGTCGGTCACACCGGCGTTTTGCTGGACACAGAGGGAGCGCTTCTATTCGTGGAAAAATATGGGCCACAGCTGCCATTCCAGGCAACAAAGTTCCACAACCGCGACGAACTGAAGCAGTATTTGCTGGCCCGCACAGACCTCTATGGCGATGAAACCGAACTGCCCCCGATTGTCCTGGAAAACGATCAGCCTCTTCCGTAAAAAGAAAGAAGGGAGGACAGCATGTGGATGGTCAGCTGGTTGTCTGGCAGACAAAATGTAAAAATTGTGGATTGCTGCCAGGCGATGTGCTGGTCGCTATTGACGGTGTTCCCATGAAAGAGCGAATGCTTCAGCTGATGCCCTATACTGATCGACCGAGCCATTCAATATATTGAACGCGGAAAGTAACCATCTCTTCAAACATATACAAGAGGGAGCAAGGCTTCCCTGTGGGGGCGCTTTGGAACACCACCTGCAAACCAGGATAAGGCAAAGGACATTTGTTCCTCTTAATCGTATCAAACGGCAGACAGAGCTTCTTCTGTCTGCCGTTTCAGTCTGTCAAAGAACCATGGTTCTTTGGTCGCGCTGATTAGAAAATCATTCCATGATCTTGTCTCTTTTTCCAGGAATGGAAATCAGTGCAATCTATGATAAATTTTTTCTAAATTTTGCCGATATATAAAGTAAAGAGATATTATGAGGGGAATGTGTGAAGGAACAGGGTTATTAAAATATCTTACGCAACTTCAACTCAGCTATTACATCATTGGAAACAGCATTTGCGTCAATGGTCAATGGGGTGGAAGATAACTATTTTAGGAGGATCGTATCATGTATTTATCAAATGCATCATTTTCATTGCTAAATAACAGTATTTTACAAAAGCATCCCCTGTTTTCTGCAAACTCTGGTCTCTCAACACCTGCTGGAAAGCCCCAAACCGCGCTTCAAAATATCTCAGAGCAGATCGTCTCTAAGCAGAGAGGGGATGAACGGTTAGAAGAGCTGGCCAAGGCCGCACAAATTCGCAAAGATACCTTTGTGAAAACCGACAAAGCTACTCCATTGGAGGAAGCACAAACTGAGCTGTTAGAAGTTTGTTTAACTATTGTCAGACTGCACTTAACCACAGCTGAAGGGCGTGAGCAAGAAATTTCTGACTTCAAGGAACAGCTGCAGGAATGGGATCAAACCATCCAAGGCTATCAGGATATTCTGGATGGAAAGTCCTCTGTGCCGGAGGGACAGACCATGCAAAGTGTCCTTCAGTCTTATGAGAAAGCTCAAAAGGGAAGAGAGCAGTTCCTTCAAGATGGCATTACCCATATTAACGGGTATCAATACGGCGAATCTTTTTCCAACGAGAGAGTTGATTACAATCTAAAAGCTATATTAGGGGAGAATAAATTTGCTGAAAAAGACCCTTCCGCCTGGCTGATCGACCCCACGGCATCTGATATTTATGCTGAAATCGACCGTGTATTCTCCGAAGTACATGGTGTGGAGGAGGAATTTCGACAGGGCGTTGAAGATATTTACAGCCTCTTGAAGGAACGGGGATATGGAGAAAAATATAAGATCTATTTGAGATCTTGGTTCGATCCCCAAAGTTCGTACTTTGACAAGACCAAAGAAATGGATATCCAGAAGCTGATAATTGAGCGGCTAATGAAGGAACCCTTAATAAAACTCTAAGTTCGATTGATTCAAAAACTATCATGCTAAAAGCGGCAGACAGAGCCTCCTCTGTCTGCCGCTTTGTCGTTCCTTTGTCCCAAGTCTTTTTTCTTTTATATGGGGAGCTTCATCTGTTCTCAGGAAGCGCCCGTCAACTCCTCTGGGTCCCCTAAGTATGTGGGCTTCGGCTGGAAAATAGCCGAAAGAATATCCTTATCTCTGGCCAGAATTTCCCGAAAATCCCGCTTGATCTGGCCGCGGTAGTTCTGACCATCCGCCGCAACGCCCCAAGCCTCCATCCCCAACGCACGCGCCAAATAGATGGCCCGGTAAAGATGGTACTCCTGGGTAACAATGACCACTTTCTTTACGCCAAAAATGTCCCGCGCACGGTACATACTGTCATAAGTAGACAGCCCCGCATAATCCAGCACAATGTCCTGGTTGGGAATCCCCTTCTCTTTGGCTACCCGGTGCATGGTGGCCAACTCATTATAGTACTGACTCCGATTGTCCCCAGACATGAGAACCTTCTTCGCCCAACCTGCCTGATACAGCTCCGTCCCTCGGGTCAGCCGATCTGCCAGCATGGGCGTGGGACTACCGTCAGAATAGACCCCACAGCCCAAAACCAGGATACAGTCCACCTCCTCTGGCAGCGTATCCTCCAACGTAAGCACCCGGCTTTGGGTGGACAGAACCACATAGCTACTTGGCACCAGCAACGCCACCAGCAACGTCACACACAGAATGCCCAACACAATCAAGAGCCGGCGCAGAATCCGTTTCGTCTTACTCATTCGTCTTTATTTTTGTTCTGGAAATAGAGTACGCCAGCAATGAACACAATGCCGACAATTAACCCAATCACCATCTTCCGTTCCTTTCCCCAGTGCGGCAGCAGAAGCACCACGAACCATTACATATCTTCGTCTTCCACCTGGATAAACTCGTCCTCTTCCTCCACTTCTCCCCGGATATAAGTCACCCGGACTGTGGAGGAAGAAAGCATATCTGCCCGATATTCCCGCCAACCCTTTTCTGCCATTGTTTTATTGCCTCGCTCCATCTGCTCGGTCACATCGTTGGTGTCCAAGCCCGTGTAGGTCACTTTCTTCTGTTCCATAGTATCTTTCCTCCGTTTATTCCTTCTGGGCTTGTGCCGCCTTCATCATGATCGCACATTCAATGCGCTTTTTGAACAGCTGGCAGCCATACTCATAAGTGCCATTGATGTCCCCACTGGCGTGGTAGGCATTGGCCGCACAGCCGCCAGCGCAGTAGAGCCGTGCCCAACAGTCCCGACAGTCAGGATTTGCTACCACGTTACAGCGGTGGAATTTCTCTCCCAACTGGGGGTTGGTAATCCCCTGCCATACATCCCCCATGGAATAGGCCGGGTCATTCACAAACTGATGACATGGAAAAAGCTCTCCCCAGGGTGTCACTGCCAGATACTCGGTACCCGAACCACAGCCAGACATCCGCTTGTGCAGGCAAGGCCCCCCTTCCAAATCCAGCATGTAATGATAAAAGGTGATGGGGCGTCCCTCTTCCTCCCGTTTCAGCATTTCCTGGGCCAGCAGTTCATATTGCTGGAATAGTTTGGGCAAGTCCTCCTGGGTCAGCGCCCAAGGCTCACCAGGCGGGCTGACCACAGGCTCCATACTCAGTTCCGTAAAACCCAAATCTGCCATGTGGAGAATGTCCTTGGTAAAGTCCACATTCTCATGGGTAAAGGTGCCCCGCATATAATAGTCCCGATCCCCACGCTGCTGCACAAAACGCTGGAACTTTGGCACGATGATGTCGTAGCTGCCCACGCCAGCCAGATTCTTCCGTAACCGGTCATGGATCTCCTTACGACCATCCAGACTCAAAACCACGTTGTGCATCTCTCTGTTGCAAAAATCCGTCACTTCATCGTTCAGGAGCATCCCATTGGTGGTGAGGGTAAAGCGAAATTTTTTATGGTGGGCTGGCTCCTGGGTGCGGGCATAGGCCACCAGGTCCTTCACCACCTGCCAGTTCATGAGCGGCTCGCCCCCAAAGAAATCTACCTCCAGGTTGACACGGCTGCCAGAGTGGGCAATCAGGAAATCCAGGGCCTGTTTCCCTACTTCAAAGGACATCAGCGCCCGATCCCCATGGTAGTTGCCTTGGCTGGCAAAACAATAGTCACAGTTGAGGTTGCAGGTGTGGGCCACATGCAGGCACATGGCTTTCAACACAGGTTTCGTGTGCTGGAATGCCTCCTGCTCCACGTCTTTCCACAGGTCTTGGGCAAAGAGTTTCCCCCCATCCTTGAGGGCCTGGATGTCTGCCAAACAATCCCGAATTTCCCCTTCGGTCACATCGTCCCGGTGGCCGTACTTGGCCAGCATCTGGGACACAATCTCCTCCTGAGGGGTGGTCTGGAACAGCGCAATGATGTCATAAGCCACGTCATCCACCAGGTGGACCGCGCCGCTGTAAACATCCAGCACAATGTTATAGCCGTTGAGCTTATATTGATGGATCATATCTTTTGTCTCACTTCCATTGAATGAAAAAAGTGCCGCTTGATCGGGTCCGATCAGGCGGCAGCTTTCCTCGTGTGTCAGCTTCTCTTAGCGATTGGAGTTCTCGCACTGCTGGTTGGCAAGGCCGCAGGAGGTCTTGCAGGCAGACTGGCAGGAGGTCTGGCATTCGCCGCAGCCGCCGGTCTTCAGGCTCTTGGCCAGGTCCCGGGTCTCCAGGGTCTGGATTCTCTTCATGAGGAACCCTCCTTTCCTCCCCTCTCAGGGGGATAGCGTCAGAAATCAGAAATATTATAATGTACTTTCTTGGGGATGTCAATGGCTTCCCCAGGGAATTCCAGGTTAGCGGAAACCTGCCTCCCCAGTGTCATTCCTCCGGGACAAGGTGCCCTCAGAGAGACTTGCCCAGCTGGTATGCCTGTTCTGGGTAATCCGTCTTTTCCATGTCCTCCAGAGAACCACAGGCCAGCGCAGAAATCACTCCTACTCGCTGCCAGCCCAAATAGTTCGTCATTCCTTGGAAGGACTGAATGGCCCCGGCTGCTGATTCCATGGTCTCGTCCCCCATGGTCAGCAGCAAGGCAGTCTTTTTCGGGGTACGCAGGGCAGCACTATTGGCATAAAAGCGATCAATAGCCAGCTTTAGCTGGGCATTCCAATCATAATAATAAACAGGCGTAACAAAAGCCACCAGATCTGCCGCCAGCAGATGGGGATTGAGCAACTCCATATCGTCCTTATGGACACAGCCTGTGTCGGTTGTGTGACATTTCTCACAGGCCAGACATGGGTGCAGATTTTGGAACGCCGCATCAAAGCGGAACACCTCGTGGCCAGCTTCCTGTGCCCCTCGGATAAACTGATCTGCCAGAAAAGCCGAAGTGCCATGGCGGTGCGGGCTGCCAGTAATCACGACAATCTTCATGGGAATCTCCTCCAATGTTTTTTCTTTTATTGGGACAGGCTGACACGGCACAACTGCCGTCTCACACCTGCTCACCCATCCTGATCTCCCAAGGCAAAGGCAGTAAAGGGAGGCTTGCCCCGGGTGCCAATGAGCCGGACCCCCGCTCGATACAACGCCTCTACCGTTTCCACCACAGGCGTGGTAATCTCTTCCCCCGGAGTAATCAGAGGAATCCCTGGTGGATAGGCCCAAAGATACTCCCCAGAAATTTTCCCCATCCCGTCATAAAGGAAGGTCAATCCTCCTGGGGCCTGGGCAGCCTCCTCAAGCGAGCAGCGTCGGGGGGGCAGTGTGTACAAAGACGCAAGTGGTGCCGGTGTCTCCTGGCAGGCCCCCGCCTCTTCATCCAGCGCCAGCAGCGCACGAGCCAAGCGGTCAGGCATGGTGTCATCCGTCCCCAACCCAGTCATGGCCACAGTATAATGATCCAGTGCCATCTCTAACTCAATATGGTATTCCTCCCGCAGCCGCTTCATCAGCGTTACCCCTGTCAGAGCGCTGTCCCGGGTGGAAAGGAGCAGTTTGGCCGGGTCCAGCGCAAAAATTCCCTGGTAGGTTGCCCCCGCCTCTGCCCCGTGTCCAAGGCAGCGCAAATGCTTCAAACCTTGAATCTTCTCGTCAAATTCTCGCAGCCGCCGAACCCAGCCCTCAAAAAGTTCCCTTCCTCTCTCTTCCAATAGCCGAACACACCCATCCATAGATGCCAGGAGCAAATAAGATGGGCTGCTAGTCTGAAAGATCCCTGTCTGCCGAGCCACCTGTGGAATGGGTACCAACCGGCCGCTGGCATGGAGGATCGCTGTTTGGGTGAGACTTGGGAGCATCTTGTGCAAGCTTGCCACTGCCAGATCTGCCCCCTGCTTCATGGCACTCGGTGGAAACGCCTCATGGAACCCCAAATGTGCGCCATGGGCCTCATCCACCAAAACAGGGACTCCTCTGGCATGGGCCACAGCACAAATGCCCGCCGTGTCGCTGATGACGCCATCATAGGTGGGGCTGGGGTAAATCACTAACTTTACCTCAGGATGTGCCTGCAATGCCTGCGCCACCAGTTCAGGAGGCAGTGACCCTGCCAGGCCAAAGGTCGGCTCCATCGGGGGCAAGAGAAAAATCGGCTCCAATCCACACAACTCCAGCGCGTGGTAGATGGCCTTGTGGCAGTGACGAGCCACCAGCACCTGATCCCCGCGGTGCGTAGCCGCCCGAACCGCTGCCAACAATCCGCCAGTGCTGCCATTGACCTGATAATAACTCTTCCGGCTGCCCCATAACGCTGCTGCCCGGTCCATGGCATTCTTGAGCACATCTTCCGGCTGGTGGAGATCATCAAATCCCGGCAGTTCCGTAATGTCCAAACCCGCTCCCAGACGGGCCAGATAGGGTGCCAATGCCTCGTTTTCCTTGTGCCCTGGCATGTGCAGGGAGAGATACCCTGCTTTTTCATGCGCTTCCAGGCGTTCCAGCAAAGACCGGTTCTCGTTCTGTTTCATTGTCTGCGTCTCCCTTTGGCCCCACCCTGGAGGCCCTATTCTTTTCTTTATATCATACCAGAAAGCAGGTCAGATGACAACCAGATAGACCGTCTGGCCTGCCACCGCCTCCAATGTGACCCTACCAGAAACTTTTGCTTTGGTGATTTTTACAGGGTCAGATTTATGCTATCGTAAGGGCAAGTTCAATCAAACAAAGGAGGGGTCTTCCCTATGTCTACCAAAACCGCGGTGCAGCGCACCACATCCGCCCAAATCAAGTCCTTGGCCATCACTGCCGTCTGTCTGGTGCTGGTCTATGTCTTTACTGCCGTGGTAAATATCCGTTTGCCTTTCGCCCCCAACGGCGGACTCATCCACTTGGGGAATGTCCCCTTGTTTGTCGCCGCTATCCTCTTCGGCAAGCGCACGGGCATGATTGCCGGCGGTCTGGGTATGGCACTGTTTGACCTCTTCTCCGGCTGGACCCTCTGGGCCCCCTTTACCTTGGTCATTGTTGGGTGCATGGGCTTTGTTGTCGGCCAAGTGACAGAACACAAAAAATCCTTCCCCCGTTACCTGGTGGCACTGGTGCTGGCCTGCGCCATCAAAATCGGCGGTTACTACCTGGCCGAGGTCATCATTTACGGCAACTGGATCGTTCCCGCAACCTCTATTCCGGGCAATCTGATTCAGGTTGGGGTGGCTGCCATCATCACCCTCGTGGTGATCGAACCCCTCCGCCTGGCCGCCAGCCACACTATCTTGCGGAAATAAGCCCCGTTTTCCCCCTATATCTTCCCTACCTGATCCAAAACTAATCCCAAAAGACGCCAATGCAAGTTTGGCGTCTTTTTGCAATTTACCTCTCTCATGCCGTCATCCCAACCACTCCCCACAATTTTTGTGGGATGCCGCAAATTTCATCGAATTTTTTTGAAAATAATTGTTGCATTTACAAGGGCGACGTGCTATACTTTCACTTGCAAATGTGATGAGACTTTTTTCCTCTGCCACAATGCAAGTATCCTTGTATTTTCGCCTGGGCTGTCAGGCACCAGGTAAAAATAAATTATCAACGAAGGAGCCTAACTATCATGAATGCTTATATCGAAAGCGTTATTGAAACCGTTAAGAAGAAGCACGGCAATGAACCTGAGTTCGTGCAGACTGTGGAAGAAGTCCTGAGCTCTCTGGACCCCATCATCTCTGCTCATCCCGAGTATGAGGCTGTTGACCTGCTGGGCCGTATGGTTGAGCCTGAGCGTATGTTCACCTTCCGCGTTGTCTGGACTGATGACGCTGGTAAAGCGCACACCAACATCGGTTATCGTTGCCAGTTCAACGGTGCTCTCGGTCCCTACAAGGGCGGTCTGCGTTTCCAGCCCAACGTGTATTCCGGCATTGTGAAGTTCCTGGGCTTTGAGCAGATCTTCAAAAACTCCCTGACTGGTCTGCCCATCGGCGGCGGCAAGGGTGGCTCCGACTTTGATCCCTCCGGCAAGTCCGACGCTGAGATCATGCGTTTCTGCCAGAGCTTCATGACTGCTCTGTATCGTTACATCGGGCCCGACATCGACGTTCCCGCTGGTGACATGGGCGTTGGCGGCCGTGAGATCGGTTATCTGTATGGCCAGTATCGCCGCCTGAAGGGCACCTTCGAGAACGGCGTCCTCACTGGTAAGGGTCTGTCCTATGGTGGCTCCCTGGCTCGTCCTGAGGCTACCGGTTACGGTGCTGTTTACTATCTGGTGGAAGTCCTCAAGCACGAGGGCGAAGACATCAAGGGCAAGACCATCGCTGCTGCTGGTTTCGGCAACGTGACTTGGGGTATCTGCAAGAAGGCTACTGAGCTGGGTGCTAAGGTTATCACCCTGTCTGGCCCCGATGGTTACATCCTCGATCCCGACGGTGTTGCTACCGAAGAGAAGGTCGCATATCTGCTTGAGATGCGTTCCTCCGGCCGCAACAAGGTGCAGGATTATGCTGACAAGTTCGGCGTGAAGTTCTTCCCCGGTGAGAAGCCCTGGGGTGTCAAGGCTGACATCATCATGCCTTCCGCTATGCAGAACGATGTCAACATGGAGCAGGCTAAGAAGATCGCTGATTGTGGTGCTAAGTACTACATCGAGGTCGCTAACATGCCTACCACCAACGACGCTCTGGCTTTCCTGATGCAGCAGAAGAACCTGATCGTCGCTCCTTCCAAGGCTGTTAACGCCGGCGGCGTTGGCGTTTCCGCTATGGAGATGTCCCAGAACTCCGAGCGTCTGTCTTGGACTGCTGAGGAAGTTGACGGTCAGCTGAAGAAGATGATGGAGACCATCCACAGAGTCTCTGCTGAGGCTGCTGAGGAGTATGGCCTGGGCTATAACCTGGTTGCTGGTGCTAACATCGCTGGCTTCAAGAAGGTTGCTGAGGCTATGATGGAGCAGGGCATCTTCTAATCGAAGAATATTCTCTCTTTTACAAAGGGACCCGTCAGCTGACGGGTCCCTTTCTTCTTTCTCTGTTGCCATGTAAAGAGCGGTCTACCAAGGACATTCTCCTCTGGTAGACCGCTTCTCTCTCCGCTTGCCTATTCTACTTTGTTCTCTAAAACACCAATCCCTTCGATCTCACAACGGATCACGTCTCCTTTTTGCAAGAACTTGGGTGGGTCAAATCCCATGCCGACCCCAGCGGGTGTCCCAGTAGCAATCACTGTGCCAGCCCGAAGTGTCATCCCCTGGGATAATTCATGAATGATGTCAGGAATGGAAAAAATCAGCTCATCTGTTACCGCCTCCTGTCGCAGCTGCCCATTTACCCAGGCACGGATCGGCAGCGCAGGAGGCCAGGACACCTCATCCCTAGTCACAATACAAGGCCCCATCGGGGTGAATCCATCCAGCCCCTTACCAAAGTACCACTGCTTGTGACCTGTCTGTAAATTCCGCGCAGAGACATCATTGAGAATCGTATAACCAAACACATACGACATGGCATCCTCGTGGCTGACGTTCCGGGCATCTTCGCCCAGAATCACTGCCAGCTCCACCTCATAGTCCAAACTGTCCACTAGATCAGAGTGACCAGGAATCGGTGCCCCAGGTCCAGGGCAATCGGTAGCACGTTTGGAGAAATACACCGCCTGTTCTGGTGCACGGACAAATGCCTGGGCGTCAAACTTCTCCGCCTCCGCCTTGTGCTTTTGGTAGTTCATCCCCAGGCAAATCACATCCTGCCGCGGCTGTGGAATGGGAGCTAGAACACGAACCTCCGTCAGTGCAAACTCTCCCATCCCTTTCCCTGCTTTCTCCAACACCCCCCTACGGTGTTCCGGGTCATCGGCCAGCAGGTGATTCATGGTCTCATAAGGCAGGGGGGTCAGGCGCCCAGGACGGACCTCCAGACAAATTAGCCGACGCTTCTGCCAAGCTACGGTATACAATTTCATAGAGAATTCCTCCTATCTCGTCAGGTCCCATCCAAACGGTCCAGGGCACAGATGAGATCTTTGACTGCCTGCTCTTCCGTGGCCCAGCTGGTACACACCCGCACCGCAGTGTGCGCATCGTCTGGTTTTGTCCAAAATGCAAAGGCAAAGTCCTTCGCCAGTTTCTCCAACAGCCCATCGGGCAGGATGGGATACTGCTGATTCGTATGCGAGTCATAAAGCATCTCATAGCCGCGCTCCTCAAATGCACGGCGCAGCTCCAGCGCCAACCGATCTGCATGGCGGGACAGTTCAAAATACAGCCCATCCTCTAAAATAGCGCAAAACTGCAACCCCAACAGCCTTCCCTTCGCCAACAGGCCGCCACGCTGCTTGATATGATAACGGAAATCCCGTTTCAAGGCTGGATGCGCGAGGACAAGCGCCTCTCCAAAAAGGATCCCCTGTTTGGTTCCGCCGATTGAAAAGGCATCACATCGGTGTGCCAGTTCAGGCAGCGTCATGTCACAGGCCGGACTCATGAGTCCGTAGCCTAGACGAGCACCATCAATATATAGCAGTAGCCCAAGGTCCTGGCAGGTCTCCCAAAGATCTGTCAGCTCTGCCAAACTATATAGCGTTCCGTTTTCTGTTGGCTGAGAAAGATAGACCATACCCGGCTGCACCATGTGTTCCCGGGTCTCATCCTGCCAATGGGCATCGTAGACGCGACGCACCTCCAACGCAGAAAGCTTCCCGTCTTGGCTAGGAACTGACAACACCTTATGCCCTGTAGCTTCAATGGCACCAGTTTCATGAACATTGATATGACCACTCGCTGCTGCAATTACGCCCTGGTGGGGCCGCAGAGCGGCCGCGATCACCGTAGTATTGGTCTGAGTGCCGCCAACCAGGAAATGGACATCCAAGCTGTCATCCTGACACAGATCACGAATAAGATCTCGCGCACTGTCGCAGTAGGCATCCTCACCATAGCCGACAGTCTGCTCCAAGTTTGTCTCAAGTAACCGCCGGAGAACGCTTTCATGGGCTCCCTCAGCATAGTCACATGCAAAGTGCGTCATCACAACCCCTCCTACTATAAATCGAGTTCAGACCCACACAGAGAGCCTTGATATACCAGTCTCACGTATAGGACTGTTTTTCTTTCAGTATACGTTGTTCCTGCCAAAAAATCAACCAACCCTTACATTCTTCCTTTAGCTTACCGACCACTTTGCACAGATGGACCCGGACACCCATGGGTAGGAACATGGTAGCAGGCAAAATGACACCCAATATGCAAAAGGACCATGGCTTAAGAAAACCATAGTCCTTTCATAAGCCAAAAACCTGTGTACAACCATTCGTCATACACAGGTTTTTGATTATTTTGGAGCTGCTGGGCGGATTTGAACCGCCGACCTCATCCTTACCAAGGATGCGCTCTACCGACTGAGCTACAGCAGCATAAATGGCGACCCGGAACGGGCTCGAACCGTCGACCTCTAGCGTGACAGGCTAGCGTTCTAACCAACTGAACTACCGGGCCAAATTGGTGGAAGTTACAGGGCTCGAACCTGTGACCCTCTGCTTGTAAGGCAGATGC
>JAHHRP010000044.1 GCA_020025735.1 Evtepia sp. | reverse complement strand
ACCTTGACCTACGGGGAGGACGGTCAGCAGCACATGCTTTTGGGGGAGGAGGACGTGAGTGAGGCCATTCGAGAGAATTGTGTCTCTCGTTATGCTTCCCAAGTCTCTGCCCACCCAGAGGTTCGGGCGTTCCTGCTGGACATGCAGCGGGCGCTGGCAAGGCAGAACAATGTGATTATGGATGGCCGGGACATTGGCACTGTGGTTCTGCCCCAGGCGGATTTGAAGATCTTTTTGACTGCATCGGTGGAACAGCGGGCCTTGCGCCGCTGGCGAGAGCTAGAGCAGCAAGGGGAGCTGGTGGACCTGGAAGACCTGCGGGCACAGATTGTCCAGCGGGACTACAATGACAGCCATCGGACTGCGGCACCGCTGCGGCAAGCGCCCGACGCAGTGGTAGTGGATACGTCTCAAATGGATTTTCAAGAGAGTTTGGAGGCGCTGTTTGCTCTTGTGAAAGAGAGGTTACCCCTGTGACACTTTATGAATTTGCATATATCGTCAGTAAAATTATTTTCTGTATTGCGACCTTCCGCACCCCTCTAAAAGCCTATGGACAGGAGAACATCCCCAAAGGGGGGGCGGTAATTTGTGCCAATCATGTCCATAATTCCGATCCCTTCTACATTGTCTATTCGTTTCAACGTAAGGACAAAATATGGATTATGGCCAAAGAAGAAATACGCCATTACCCTGTGGTGGGCCGTCTGCTCAACTGGCTGGGTTTTGTGATTTGGGTCCGTCGGGGCAAGTCGGATGTGGGGGCGATCAAGTCCGCCCTGAAAGCGCTGAAGGGCAAGGAAAAACTGCTCATTTTCCCTGAGGGAACCCGTCACGAAGAGATTGGCGAAGGAAAGACTGGGGCTGCGATGATGGCCATTCGTACTGGTGTGCCTGTGCTGCCGGTTTACATTTCCCCAGAACGGAAACTTTTTAAGCGAACTAAAGTCTACATTGGCAAGCCCTATATGCCCTTTACAGAAGAGCGCCGGGCCACTGCGGAGGACTACGAACGGGTAACTCAGGATATCATGGATCATATCCGGGCTGTGCGGGACAACCGGGAAGAAATGGAGGCAAAAGGATGAGGAAGGTCCTGCTGGCCAAGACTGCCGGGTTTTGCTTTGGGGTCCGGCGGGCAGTAGAACTGGCGCAAAAAATCGCGGACAGCGGCGCACCCTATGTGATGCTGGGGCCAGTGATTCACAACGATCATGTTATCGCAGATCTGGCTGCCCGCGGCGTGGGCTGTGTGGACAGTTTGGATCAGGTGCCACCAGACTATGGAGTAATCATCCGCTCCCATGGAGAGGGGAAAGCCGTTTATGACAAACTGGCTCAAATGGGTGTCCCTGTGGCCGATGCCACATGTGTCAAGGTAGCTAAGATCCATGAAATCGTGGCTGATGCCAGTGCGCGGGGCCGACAGGTAATGATTATTGGGACACCGGAACATCCTGAGGTTCAGGCCATTGCTGGCTGGTGTACTGGTGCGAAAATCTTCCGAAATGAGGGAGAATTGACGGCTTTTCTGGAGGAATGGAAAGAAAATTCACAAAAACCTGTTACCCTGGTTTCACAAACTACATCAACGGATAGAATTTGGACCCCTTGCCGAGAAAAAGTAAAAAAAGAGTGTACAAACGCCGAAATATTTGATACAATATGTGACGCTACGTGTATGCGGCAATCAGAAGCGCAGAGTTTGGCGGAGCAGTGCAGTGCGATGATCGTCATCGGTGACCGGAAAAGCTCCAACACGAACCGTCTCGCTGAGTTATGCCGGGCACACTGTCCGCTGGTTTACCACATCAGCCGGGCTGAGGAGCTTGACCGGAGGAAGGTGAGCGGGGTAGCTTCTGTGGGAATCACCGCTGGTGCGTCGACACCGGGGTGGATAATAAAGGAGGTCAAAGACAAAATGAGCGAGGAAAACAACAACGCTATGGAGATCGAAGAGTCCTTCGCCGACATGCTGGAGAAATCGATCAAAACTTTAAATACGGGAGAGAAGGTTACGGGCATTGTTACCGGCATCACTGCCACCGAGGTTAATGTGGACTTGGGCACCAAACACGCTGGCTACATTCCGATGTCTGAGCTGAGCGACGACCCTTCGGTCAAGCCTGAGGACATTGTGAAGGTGGGCGATGAGATCGAGACCTATGTTATGCGTGTCAACGACTTGGAAGGTGTGGCAACGCTTTCCAAAAAGCGCCTGGACAGTGTGAAGAACTGGGATACCATTGAGGCTGCTGTGGAAGACAAGACCATCATGGAAGGTACCGTTACCGAAGACAACAAGGGTGGTATCGTGGTCAATGTCAAGGGGATCCGGGTCTTTGTGCCTGCATCCCAGACTGGTATGCCCAGAGGTGCTGACCTGTCCGAGATGATTAAAGAGCGCGTGAAGCTGCGCATCACCGAGGTCAACCGTTCTCGCCGTCGTGTGGTGGGTTCCATCCGTGCTGTGCAGGCTGAGGAGCGCGCCGCTAAGGCTGCTGAAGTTTGGGCAAACATTGAAGAGGGCAAGAAGTATGAGGGTACCGTGAAGTCCCTGACTTCTTATGGTGCTTTTGTGGACATTGGTGGCGTGGACGGCATGGTTCACGTTTCCGAGTTGTCCTGGAGCCGCATCAAGAACCCTGCTGAAGTGGTTTCCGTGGGAGACAAGGTCAATGTGTATGTGATTTCCTTTGATCCAGAGAAGAAGAAGATCTCTCTGGGCATGAAGGACCACAACGAGGATCCCTGGGAGAAGTTTACTTCTACCTATGAGGTTGGCTCTGTGGCCAGTGTTCGGGTAGTCAAACTCATGACCTTTGGTGCATTTGCTGAGATCGTTCCCGGTGTGGACGGTCTGATCCATATTTCTCAGATCGCAGATCATCGGATTGAGAAGCCTGGCGATGAGTTGGAAGAGGGCCAGATCGTGGATGTGAAAATCACCGATATCGACTACGACCGCCAGAAGGTTTCCCTGTCCATCCGTGCCTTGCTCAACGATGCACGGGCTATGGATGACGGCGACGACGAGGAAGACTGATTCGGCATCCCATCGACCGCTAGAGAATAGACAAAAAAAGGGGAGCTGCCGTAATAGGTTAGTTCCTCTTTTTTGATAGAATACCAATGGAAGCTGCACAATGTGGTGTGCTTCCCAATAGAATGGAGGATGACATTATGGCAACCATCACCAAAGACACCATTGTGGGTGAGATCCTGGACATCGCCCCGGAGACGGCACCGGCGTTCCTCGACATCGGAATGCATTGCCTGGGCTGCCCTGCTTCCCGCAATGAGACTGTGGAGCAGGCCTGCCTTGTCCATGATCAGCCCGTCGAAGAGCTGGTGGACAAGCTCAATGCCATCATTGAGGCAAACCGGAAGTAAACTGGAAGAAAGACGGGGGCGGAGGTTCCGCTTCCGTCTTTTTTGTGACAAGAGGCAGGGAGGGTTTGATGAAACAGTTGGACTTGTCGCCACGTCTGGCGGCCTTAGCGGACCAAGTGCCCCAAGGGGCTTTGCTGGCCGATGTAGGTACTGACCATGCCTATCTGCCCACCTGGTTGCTGAAAACGGGAAAAATCCAACGTGCAGTGGCGTCGGATATCAACCAAGGCCCTCTGGACCGAGGGAAAGAAACCGCACGGATCTATGGTGTGGAAGATCAGATTTCTTTCCAGCGTTGTGACGGCCTTGCAGGGCTGCGTGCCGGAGAAGTGGATACCGTCGTTATCGCAGGCATGGGAGGGGACCTCATCGCACGGATTTTGGATCAGGCACCTTGGACTCGGTCGGTTTGCCTGCTGTTACAACCCATGAGTTCTCAGGAAGACTTGCGCCGGTGGCTGATAAAAAATGATTACTGGATCCAGAAAGAGATCTTGGTGCGAGAAGAGGAGAAGTTTTACAATATTCTCATAGTGACTGGAGGCGAGAGTCCTGTTTATACCCCTGGGGAACTGTTGACAGGTCGCCAACAGAAGGGAGAAAAATCGCCCCATCGGCTGGCATATTTAGAAGATCAGATCCGTCGCCGCCGCCGTGCTCTGGCGGGCATGGTGCAGAGTGCATCACCCAACCGAGAGGTTTTGGTGCGAGAGAAAGCCCTGCTGGCGGACCTGGAGCGGATGAGAGAGGAGTGGATGCAATGGCAACGGTAAATGAAATCTACGCCCTGCTGGACCGGAAGGCGCCCTTCCGCACCCAGATGGATTTTGACAATGCAGGCTTCCTGGTGGGACGGGGGGAGCGAGAGGTGAACCGGGTCCTAGTAGCCTTGGACATTACTGCGTCGGTCATCCAAGAGGCGGTGGACAAGGGATGTCAGCTCATTTTAGCCCACCATCCGGTGATTTGGGGGACCATTGGCCGGGTCACGGATGAGACCACGACAGGGAGGAATCTGCTTCGGCTGATTGAAGAAAATATTGCTGCCATCTGTGCCCATACCAACTTAGACGCAGCGGAGGGCGGCGTGAATTCAGTTCTGGCGCAGCAAGTGGGCCTGACAGACTGCGTCCCTCTGGAGGAGATGGGGAGCGATGAGACTGGAAAGCCCTATGGGATTGGCCGCGTAGGAGATCTCCCTGACGGGCCTTTTTCCCTGGAAGACTTTGCCCAGAAGGTGAAGGACGCGCTGGGGCTGACTGGGATTCGAGTCCTGGATGCCGGATGCCCAGTGGCCCGTGTGGCGGTGGGTGGCGGAGCCTGCGGTAGTATGCTGCCGCTGGTAAAGGCTATGGGATGCGATACCTTCCTTACAGCAGATTTGAAGCACGATCTATATTTGGAGGCCCAAGCATTGGGGATCAATCTGCTGGACGGGGGACATTACTCCACAGAGGCGGTGGTCTGCCCGGCGCTGGTGCAGTGGATAGTGGAGGCATTCCCGAACCTGTCAGTCACAGTGGCAGAGAACCAAGGAGAGGTTTTCCGATATTTGTAACAGAGAAGCCTTGTCAAGGGGATTCTCCTGTGATAAAATTGCTTCGTAACAACACCGATGGGGACCGAAGCGGCTCCCATCATTCTTATGATAGAAGGGAACGATACCGATGTCAGGACATTCCAAATGGCATAACATTCAGAAGACCAAGGGGGCCGCAGATGCCAAGCGCAGCGCTGCCTTCACCAAGATCGCCAAAGAGATTATCGTGGCTGTAAAGACTGGCGGCTCCGGGGACCCCAATAACAACTCCCGTCTGGCTACCGTTATTGCAAAGGCAAAAGCGGTGAATATGCCAAACGATAACATCAAACGTACCATTGATAAGGCTCTGGGAGCGGGCAATACTGACAGCTATGAGAGCGTGGTCTATGAGGGCTATGGTCCCAACGGTGTGGCTGTTATTGTGGAAGCACTCACAGACAACCGTCAGCGTACTGCACCTGAGGTGCGGCACTTGCTTGACAAGTTTGGAAAAGGCTTGGGCGCTACAGGCTGTGTTTCCTGGTCCTTTGACCGCAAGGGTGTTATCGTGTTGGTCAACGAAGACGGAGATCTGGAAGAAGACGCTGTGATGATGGACGCTTTAGACTGCGGCGCGGCAGATTTCGAGCCTGACGAAGACTACTTCACCATTTACACCGAGCCAGATGACTGTGGCAGGGTTGCCGCTGCCTTAGAGGCGAAAGGGTACGTGCCTGCTTCTGCACAAGTAGAAATGGTTCCTCAGAACTACGTCAAACTCACAGATGCTGGCGATGTCAAAAATATGGAAAAGCTTATTGATGCTCTGGAAGACAATGATGACGTGCAAAATGTCTACCATAACTGGGAGCAGGAGTGAGCCGAAGAAGAAAAAAGATAAAAAAGGGTTCCCAAGATAGCAATATGACTATCTTGGGAACCCTTTTTAGGTGATAGCGGGATTTTTGTCACTTCAAAGTTAAAAGGATGCGTGTGTTGGGATTAGCCATACGGACAAGAATGGCTGACACCTCAGCGCGGGTAATGGGGGCGTTGGGGCGGAAGGTCCCGGTGCTGTCGTTGCCAGAAAGGATGCCCGCACGATAAAGCTTATAAATACCTTTATCTGACCGATATACATCAGGGATTGAACCGTCTGGTATCGAATTGACCACTGGCAGAGCAGAGTCAGGAAAGGCATTGGCTAAGATGGAGGCAAACTCTTGACGGGTAAGAGGGGCATTGATTTTAGAGGGGAGGGAAGTGATAATCTTTTGGCTGATGGCGTAATCTGCATATGATTTATACCAAGGATTAGAGGCAGGGAAGTTGCCGTTCCCAGTGAGATATAGCTTTCGCAGTCTGGAAGCCAGCGTGATGGCTTGGGCAGCAGAGACTGGCTTGGTGGGTTCAAATTTGCCCGCGTCTGTGCCATTCATGAGTCCGTAAGCATAGGAATCAACTACTTTATCATAATACCAAGCGTTTTTAGATACATCCTTGAAGTTGTCATGATAGGATTTTGTTTTGACCAAACTTCGACCGCCAGTATCCCACTTGGCGACTAAGGTCTGGCCGTAGGTGCTTTTCAGTTTAGTGCCATTGGTAACCATTTCCTTTCCCTGAGCGGTGTACCAACCCAAGAAAGCGGCATTTTTTCGTGTGGGCGTGGGGAGATCATAGGTGCTTGTAGCAGAGACCAATTTCGAGCCAGGAGAGACACTGCCGCCGTTTGCATTGTAGGTGATGGTAAGGTGACCAGGTTTGATGGTAAAGGTCTGATAGTCTGAATTAGCATATGTCCAGTTGTTGCCGTTGGTGGATTGGACCTTTAGGCGATATGTACCTGCTGGCAGCCGTTCGAGGGCATAGGGGGAAGTAGTATAGAAATAGGTTTTGAAATTTTCTTTCCACGTTCCATTGCTTTGCTTCTGCTCTACATAGACATTATAATGTGTGGCCAAATTGGCAGCGTCCCAAGCAACAGAGACCCTGTCTCCGTCGCCATAGGTGGAGGAAAGCTTTTTAACGTTGGGAGCGCTGGGATTGGCCAACTCCTGAAGAATCGTGTCCTTGCCAGAGAGGTTGGCTTTGAAGTAAATCAGTCCCCCGATGGTGCCGTTGTAATCGGATAGATATTTCTTGGATGGGGCCCCAGGATCATAGAGAAGGGCATCATCGGATGTCGTTTTGGCAATGGGGACGAAGTGACCGCTGTTTTTTACCCGGGCAATGACGTAATAACCTTGTCCCAAAAGGTTGTTGACTTTGGAGATGACGGTTTCCAAAGGGGTAGAAGTAGAAAAGAAAGTTTGATTGACGAAATAGAACCGGGGAGAAGAGGAAGAGGTAATACGGCCAAAAGACAGCAAAGCATCCTTAGAACGATCTGAGCTGTGACTAATGTAGCCTTTGCCATCTAACCAGTCTCGCAGGGAACCTGGGTTGAGGGAGGAGGGCTGATAAGCTTTTGAATGACACATAAGGATGGCGATGGAGGAAACAAGGCAGCCGGAACCGGCCATTGTATGGACATCGCCCAAGGCAGTGCTGCCCCAAGCGGGGTCACCCTGCCGCCAAGTGGTATAGTCTGTGCTGTACGTCTTTCCTTTGTATGTGGAGGTCCCGGCAGCACTGGCCATGGGGAGTGCTGCCAGAGTCAGCAGCAGTGCAGCAGCCAAGACGGTAGAGATGAGACGGTTTTTCTTCACAGAAGGTATCCTCCTTTACAGATACTTAGGATGGCAATGATTACAATAAAGTATATCACATAAGTTCGACAAAATGTCTAGCAGATAGAGGAGAGTCTGCTGCTCTTATAAGAAAAATTCCCGGACCAAGTGGTAAACTCACTGGTCCAGGAAGGAGATGAGACGGATTACTTTAGATTAAAGAACGCCTGTTTACCAGGATACTGTGCCACATCGTCCAATTCTTCTTCGATGCGCAAGAGCTGATTGTACTTGGCTACCCGGTCAGTACGGCTGGGGGCACCGGTTTTAATTTGTCCTGCGTTGAGAGCCACGGCCAGATCTGCAATGGTAGTGTCTTCCGTTTCTCCAGAGCGGTGGGAGATCACAGTGGTATAACCAGCCCGATTGGCCATCTGGATGGCATCTAAGGTTTCAGATAAGGTGCCGATCTGATTGACTTTAATGAGGATGGAGTTTGCAACACCTTTTTCGATTCCGGTCTTTAGGCGCTGGGTGTTGGTCACGAATAGATCATCGCCCACCAGCTGCAAACGGCTGCCCAGCGTTTTGGTCAGCAAGGCCCAGCCTTCCCAGTCCGTTTCTCCCATACCGTCTTCCAAGGAGATGATAGGATAAGTGTCAGCAAACTTCTTCCACATATTTACCAGCTGCTGTCGGGTCATGGTCTTTTTTGCTTTGGGCAGATCATAGCAGCCAGTCTCTTCATTGTACCACTCGGAGGTAGCTGCATCAATGGCAATCATGAAATCATCATAGGGCTTATAACCAGCGGCATCAATGGCAGCTACAATGGCCTTTAAAGCATCCTCGTCTTTCTTTAAGTTGGGGGCATATCCGCCCTCATCGCCAACACCAGCAGCGGGGGTGCCATTTTCTTTCAGAACACGTTTCAGCGTGTGGAAGACCTCTGCGCACATCCGCAAAGCTTCCTTCCAACTTTTGGCACCTACGGGCATCACCATGAACTCTTGAATATCTACATTGTTGGTGGCGTGAGCGCCGCCGTTCAGAATGTTCATCATGGGCACTGGCAGGGTTTTGCTGTTCACCCCCCCTAAGTAGCTGTATAGCGGCAGACCCAGACACTGGCTGGCAGCTTTGGCGCAGGCCAAGGAAGCACCCAGGATGGCGTTAGCGCCTAAACGGCTCTTATTGTCTGTGCCATCAAGCTCTATAAGGAGCTTATCAATATAGGTTTGGTCTAAGGCATTCAAACCGATCAGAGCTTCGGCGATGTCGGTGTTGACATACTCCACTGCCTGGGTTACACCTTTTCCGAGATAACGGTTCTTATCTCCATCCCGCAGTTCACAGGCCTCATAGACCCCCGTGGAGGCTCCAGACGGCACTGCGGCCCTTCCCATGGTGCCGTCATCCAGGTAAACCTCTACCTCTACGGTGGGGTTGCCCCGGGAGTCTAGGATCTCCCGGCCTAGAACATCAACGATTTCCATCATCTGCTTCATATTCAATACGCTCCTTTTGCAGTGGTTTCCCAAAACCGGGCCAGATTAGGCCCGGTTAGTTGATGATAAGAGTTTTTCCGTCCATCTCTTCTGGTTGATTTAGTCCCATGAGGTCAAGCATAGTAGGAGCGATATCCGCCAGACGACCATCTCGCAGACGAACAGCGGCACCTACAATACAGAACGGGACGGGATTGATGGTGTGAGCGGTAAAGGGCTGGCCGTTGTGGTCCAGCATCTGCTCTGCGTTGCCATGGTCGGCGGTAATCAGAGCAACACCGCCAAGATCTGTTGTGGCTTTCACCACCCGGGCAACACAGGTATCCACAGTTTCTACGGCCTCAACTGCGGCATCGAAGACCCCAGTATGACCGACCATATCACAGTTGGCAAAATTCAGGATAATGACGTCATACTTGCCGCTTTCGATTCGGCGAATGGCTTCGTCAGTGATGGCAAGGGCGCTCATTTCAGGTTTACGGTCATAGGTAGCCACCTTGGGGGAGGGGATAAGGCATCGGTCTTCTCCGGGGAAGATGGCCTCTTGACCGCCGTTAAAGAAGAAGGTTACGTGGGCGTATTTCTCAGTTTCTGCAATCCGTAGTTGCGTCAGCCCCAGTTTGCTCAGATACTCTCCAAAGATGTTCTCCAGCTTTTCGTGGGGGAAAGCAACAGAAACCTTTGGCATGGTGGCATCATACTCAGTGGTGCAAACAAAGTGCAGCGGGAAGCAGCCTCGTTTCCGTTTGATTTTATCGAAGTCTGGGTCTACCAGGGCACGGGTGATTTCTCTGGCTCGATCGGGTCGGAAGTTATAGAAGATCACGCTGTCTCCTGACCGCAGGTGGCCTTCATGGCAGCAGATGACAGGTTCCATGAATTCGTCAGTAATACCAGCGTCATAGGAGTCCTGGATGGCTTGCAGTGGGTCGGCAGCGAAGGGGGCCTCACCATTGGCGATGGCATCGTAAGCGCGCTGGAGACGATTCCATCGACTGTCTCGATCCATAGCATAGTAGCGTCCCATTACATCGGCGACCTGTCCAATCCCTAACGTGTCCAGCTGCCGCTGGAGTTGCTGGACGAAGTCCTTTCCTGAGGTAGGGGAGACATCCCTCCCGTCCAAAAAGACGTGAATATAGAGCTGATCCAAACCGTGACGCTTGGCCAGCTCCAGCAGGGCGAATAGATGGTTGATGTGGCTGTGTACCCCGCCGTCAGAGAGCAAGCCCATAAGATGAAGGGCGCTGCCAGTATCCTTGCAGGCTTGAATGGCAGCAAGGTAGGCGGCGTTGTCATAAAAAGAGCCGTCTTCAATGGCGTGACTGATTTTGGGCAGGTCTTGGAAAACCACTCGGCCGGCACCAATGTTGGTGTGCCCTACCTCGCTGTTTCCCATCTGCCCTTCGGGCAGACCTACGTCAAGGCCGGAAGCCTCCAGCTGACAGAAAGGATATTGAGAGAAGAGATAGTCCAGCTGGGGGGTATCGGCGGCGTGGACCGCATTGCCTGGAATATCTTCGCCCAGAGCAAATCCGTCCATAATAATAAGTGTCGTCGGCGTTTTCATAAAACCTTTCCCTCGGTTCCCGGAGCAACAGCTCCGATAGGTTTATCATTAATCTTGATTGGCGGTTTGAATAATTTGCAGAAATTTCTCTGTGTCCAGAGCAGCAGTGCCAATGAGACCGCCATCCACATCCTCCTGGCGAAGGAGGGCTTCGGCATTGGTCTCGTTCATGGAGCCGCCATACTGGATGGTAGTGGACCGGGCGATCCGGGCACCGTATAGTTTTCGTAGTACACCGCGAATGGCAGCGCACACTTCTCCAGCCTGCTCTGGCGTGGCGGTATTGCCGGTGCCGATGGCCCAAATAGGCTCATAGGCAATGACTACACGGCGCATCTCCTCAGATGACACACCGGCCAGTGCGGCTTTAAGCTGATAGGAGATAAATTCCAGTGTTACACCAAGATCCCGTTGTTCTAGGTCCTCTCCGACACAGAGGATAGGACGCAGACCGGCATTCAGGGCGGCATGAATCTTCTTGTTAATGATCAAATCACTTTCCCCAAAATACTCCCGGCGCTCACTGTGACCGATGATGACGTATTTCACGTCCAAATCGGCCAGCATGGCTGCGGAGATCTCTCCAGTAAAGGGTCCGCTGGCCTCCCAATGCAGGTTCTGTGCGCCCACAGCGACACGGCTATCTTTGAGGATTTTCACTGCAGCTGGAATATCCACATAGGGCACACATAGAACGATGCTGCACCGCTTGACCCGGGGCAATGCCCCCTTCAACCGCTCAGCAAATACTTTGGTTTGGCTGGCAGTCTTGTGCATTTTCCAGTTGCCCGCAATGATAGTTTTACGATACTTTCTATTCATGGGTTCTCATTTCCTCTTCTCCAGCCGCTTATTTGTCAGCCAGGCAGGCGATGCCAGGAAGGATAAGACCTTCCAGGAATTCCAGCGAAGCGCCGCCACCGGTGGAGATGTGGGAGAACTTAGCTGCCTGGCCGCTCTTTTCCACAGCAGAGGCAGAATCACCGCCGCCCACGATGGTGATGGCATCGGTTTGTTGTGCCATAGCAGTGGCTACGGCGTTGGTACCCTTTGCGAAAGCAGGGAACTCAAAAACACCCATAGGGCCGTTCCAAATTATAGTACCAGCACCTTGAATGGCATTTGTAAAACTCTGGATGGTTTTGGGGCCGATGTCCATCCCCATGAGATCATCGGGGAAGTGGTCAGGGTCTACTGGGATAGGTTGTGCCTCAGCAGAGAACTCCTTAGCGGCGATATTATCCTGAGGCAGCAGAAGGGTGACACCAAGATTTTTGGCCTTTTCGATCATTTCTTTGGCAAACGCGACGTGTGCTTTGTCCAGTAGGGAGGTGCCGATCTGTTTTCCTTGGGCAACCTGGAAAGTATAGGACATGCCACCACCGATAATGATTGTGTCTGCTTTTTGGAGTAAGTTATTGATGACACCAATTTTATCAGAAACTTTGGCACCGCCAAGGATAGCGACCAGGGGCCGCTTGGGATTTTCTAAGGCTTTGCCCATGAAGTTGAGTTCCTTCTCGACCAATAAGCCTGCCACAGAGGGCAGATAGTGGGAGACACCTTCCGTAGAGGCATGAGCCCGATGGGCAGCACCAAAAGCGTCAAAGACGAAAAGATCGGCCAGGGAGGCCAGTTCCCGGGAAAAGGCAGGATCATTTTTTTCTTCTTCAATGCGGAATCGGAGGTTTTCTACCAGAACCACCTGACCGGGCTGAATCGCGGCACATTGTTCCTTGGTGTCAGGGCCGAGCACATCTTTGGTCAGAGTCACAGGGATGCCAAGCAGCTTTTCCAGGTGATCCCGGGCAGAGAAGAGTGACAACTCCTGTTTCCACTGACCATGGGGACGGCCCATATGGGACAGGAGAATGACAGCAGCATTCTGTTCCAACAGATAGCGGATGGTAGGAAGCGTAGACACGATACGGGTGTCATCGTGGATCACCCCGGTGGCCTTATCGTGGGGAACATTGAAGTCGCAGCGCAGGAGGATCCTTTTTCCGGAGACATCAATGTCCCGGATGGTCTTCTTGTCATAATTCATCAGAAAAAGCCCCTTCGTTTTCGATATCATTGGTCGCACCCGGCCTCCTGGACAAGCGGGCCTTTGGCCGCCGGAAGGTTCAAAGCTCGGAAAGCGAGGTCGCTGACATTTCTCCTGTTCC
>JAHHRP010000043.1 GCA_020025735.1 Evtepia sp. | reverse complement strand
CCGGGAGATGCTTCTGGCTCTGGTCGAGAAAATCTATGTAAATGAGGACAAGCAAGTACATATTATCTTGAAATATCAGGACGAAATGAAAAAACTACTGCATAAGGGGGTGTGATAATATGGAAAAGGCATTGCAGTCAGGAACCAAATATGTAATTGCTATTTATATCAGACTCTCTACGGAGGATGGCGATTTGTCCAACGAAAAAAATGAGAGTAACAGCGTTGGCAACCAGCGAGCATTCATCCATCAATACATTGAACAGCACTCCGAATTTTCAGGGGCGCAGATTCTGGAATTTTGTGATGATGGTTATTCTGGAACGAACATGGAACGCCCCGCAGTCAAACGCCTATTGCGTCAAGTCAGAGAACGGGAAATCAACTGCATTATTGTCAAGGATATGTCCCGATTTGGCCGTGATTATATTATAGTTGGAGACTATCTGGAGCAGATTTTTCCCTTCCTGGATGTCCGCTTTATCGCAATCAATGACGGCTACGACAGCAAGGATCACAAATACGGTGCTGCTGGTTTGATTGATGTATCGTTCCGTAATGTGATTTATGATCTATACAGCAAGGAATTATCGGAAAAGGTTCGCTCTACAAAGAAACAGCTGGCGGAAAAAGGCTACTACCTTGCCCCGTTCGCTTTCTTTGGTTATCAAAAATCGCCAGAAGATAAGCATACGCTGCTTGTGGACGAAGCTGCCGCAGCCACCATCCGGCGGATATTCGATTTATTTGTGAATGGCTTGTCTACCTATGAGATTGCCCGAACATTTAATATCGAGGGCGTCCTAACTCCTTTGCAAAGAAAGCGAACGCAATCGGTCACACGGAAATGGAATTGTATAGATCAAAACCGTAACTATTGGACTTCTGGAACTGTACGGAAAATTCTTAACGATGTACGATATACCGGAAAGGCAGTCTATGGAAAGACCACGCGAAAGAAAGTGGGGTCACATGAGACGAAGCGTGTAGAGGAAAGTCAGTGGACGGTTGTTGATAATGCGATTCCAGTGATTATTCCGAGTGAGCTTTTTGAAACAGCAAAGAAATTGTCCGAGTTTTCTTGCTCCCCGGCACCCAAAGTAAGCAATCGAGTATTCTATCGAAAAATTCGCTGCGGTCATTGCCGATTAGCAATGACATATATGTATGAAAGTCCAAAATCCATATTACACCTGCTATACTTATCTTCGAAAACCGGATATAGGGTGTCCACAGGACAGAATAAGTGAAAAGGAGTTAGAACAGATCGTCCTTGCTTCTATCCGTGCAATGGCCCAATTTGCTCGGAAAGCAAAGCAGAAAAAACAGAGAAAGGCAGACAAAGACAGGCGATACAATCAGCAGATTGAGCAAAAAATTCTGGTGCATAAGAACGCTATTCAAATGCGCCAACAGGAGAAAATGGCTGCATTTGAAGATATGGTATCTGGCTTATGCGATGAATCCGAGTATCAACGCAGAAGCAGACAATGCGATGAATATATCCGATGTCTTGAGCAAAAAATCAGAGAATTGCAGAAGCAAAAGCGTCAAATGGAAAAGGAAAAGTCCCAGATTGATAGCATCCTCCCATACACCAATCTGAGAACTCTGTCACGGGAACTGGTTGATCTGCTCATTCAACATATCTATATTTACAGCGATGCTTCTATTGAAATCGTTTGGAAGTTTCAAGATGAGTATAAACGGCTATTTGCATGATGCAGAAATTCAATAAATAATCTCTTAATTTTTTAGTTTTGTCTTGACATTAGGAGACGATGGATACTCCGGTGTGACCTTCGACCGTCCGGCCTATCTGGAAATGATGGGCGAGGTAGAGGCGGGGCATGTGTCCACCATCATCGTCAAAGACCACTCCCGTTTGGGACGCAACCGGCTGGTGGTGGGCATTCTTCTGGAAGAAACCTTCGCCCAGCATCACGTCCGTTATATCGCAATCAACGACGGCGTGGACACAATCAACGGCATTGATGACAGCATCGCTGTACGGGATTTATTCAATGAGTGACACGCCCGTGATACCAGTAAGAAGGTAAAGGCGGTCATCATGGCGGCGGCACGGCGTGGAGAGCGAATTGGAACCTCCGCCCCCTACGGATACAAGAAGGATGAAGGGAACCCAAAGCACCTGATTCCTGATGAAGAAACTGCCCCGGTGGTGGGGCGTATCTTCGAGCTGTGCGCGGGAGGACTGGGACCGGACAAGATCGCCAGAATACTCACACAAGAGCAGGTCCTTACTCCAACCGCCTACACCTACCGTACCAGAGGGGTCCGCCACTCAGCGCTGAACCTGGATAGGCCCTACGCCTGGTCTGGAAGCACGGTGGCCGCTATTCTGGAGCATGAGGAATATATCGGCAACACCATCAACTGCCGGACATATACCCCATCCTTCAAGAGCAAAAAGAGCCTTCTGAACCCGCCGGACAAAATACTGCGCTTTGAGGGAACTCACGAACCCTTGATTGATCTGGATACTTGGGAAATCGTCCGGCGTGTGCGGCAGGGCAAACGGAGGCCCACCAAAATGGGACAGCAGGATATGCTCTCCGGGCTGGTGTACTGCAAGGACTGCGGCTCACGGCATTATTTCTGCCGGTGCGGGAGCTGGGGTGAGAACCGTTATACCTTCGTCTGCGGCAAGTACCACTGCCATAAGGAGGACTGCACGCCCCACACCATAAAGGCTGCCGACCTGCGGCAGATCGTGCTGAGCGAGATTCAGAGGGTGTCCATTGAGGCGAGGGAGCACTGGGACGAGCTGTTCCAGCGGCTCACCAGCAGCCACCAGAGCAGGGCGAAAAAGGAGTTTGCAGCAAAGCAGCGGGAACTAGATAAGGGAGAACGGCGTCTGAAGGATTTGGAAACGCTGTTCCGCCGCTCCTTTGAGGAACTGGCCCTTGGCCATCTTTCCGATGGGCAATTTCAAACGCTGGTGCAGGGCTATGAGCAGGAGAAGGCGGAGTTGGAGGAAAAGGCGGAAACGTTCAGAAATGAGATTGCCAACCGACAGGACACACTCCTGAACGCCGACCGCTTCCGCAGTCTGGTGGATAAGTATACCGACATTACAGAACTGACGCCGGAACTGGTACGGGCGTTTATCCAGCGCATTGAGGTACACGAACGCTCCGGGCGGTGCAAGAAAAAGCATTACACCCAGCAGATTGATATTTACTTCAATTTTATCGGCCAGGCATAACAAAACGGCCCCAGGATGCCGTAACATCCTGGGGCCAATCTTACAACCATAAAACATCTTTATCTGGAAGGACGCTTCCATCCGTGTCTTTTTTGTTTTGGAGAGGGAGGATTGCCGTAACGATCCCAGAGGAAGGAGGTCAGTGCGGGGAACTCATGCGGGAGGATTGCCAGTGTAGAGCTGATAATAGCGTCCTTTCCGTTCCATCAGTTCTTCATGGCTGCCCCGCTCGATGATCTGCCCTTGTTCCAGGACCATGATGCAGTCGGCATTGCGGACGGTGGACAGGCGATGGGCGATGACGAAGGTGGTTCTGCCGTGCATCAGGCTGTCCATACCCTGTTGGACGAGCATCTCTGTGCGGGTGTCGATGGAGGAGGTGGCTTCATCGAGGATGAGCACCGGGGGATCTGCCACGGCGGCCCGGGCGATGGCCAGGAGCTGCCGCTGTCCTTGGCTGAGATTTGCGCCGTTGGCGGTGATGCGGGTATGGTATCCCTGGGGCAGACGGCGGATGAAACCGTCTGCGTTGGCCAGTTTGGCGGCGGCGATACACGCTTCGTCGCTGGCATCCAGACGGCCATAGCGGATGTTATCCATGACGGTGCCGGTAAAGAGGTTGGTGTCCTGGAGGACGATGCCAAGGGAGCGGCGCAGGTCAGCCTTTTTGATCTGGTTGATGTTCACGCCATCGTAGCGGATTTTTCCATCCTGGATGTCATAGAAGCGGTTGATGAGGTTGGTGATGGTGGTCTTACCTGCGCCGGTGGAGCCTACAAAGGCGATTTTCTGGCCGGGGGTGGCGTAGAGCTTGATATTGTGCAGGACGATTTTCTCATCGGTGTAGCCGAAGTTCACATCGTCAAAGGTCACATCACCTTCCACTTTGTGATATGTGGCAGGCTGCCCGTCCTGGCCGGGACGTTTCCAAGCCCAGAGATTGGTTCGCTGGGCGGTTTCGGTCAGGGTGCCATCGGACTGCTCTTTGACGTTGACCAGAGTGATTGTCCCTTCATCGGTTTCTGGGGTTTGGTCCAAGAGACGGAAAACCCGGTCGGCGCCGGCCAGTCCCATGATGACAGCATTGAGCTGCATGCTGATCTGGGCGATGGGCATATTGAAACTTCTGTTGAAGGTGAGGAAGCTGGCCAGGCCACCTAAGGTGAAGCCGCCGATGTTTCCCAAAGCCAGCAGCCCCCCTACGATGGTGCATAGGACGTAGCTGATGTTGCCCAGCTGGGTGGCGATGGGCATGAGCATACTGGCGAACGTGTTGGCGTTTTTGGCGCTCTGGAAGAGTTGTTCATTGCGGCGGGTAAATTCTTCGATACTCTCTTTCTCATGGCAGAAGACCTTGACGACCTTTTGCCCTTCCATCCTTTCTTCGATGAATCCATTTAAGCTGCCCAGATCCCGCTGCTGGGCGACAAAGTAACGACTGGAGAGGGCAGAGAATTTTTTGGTGGTCAGCAGGAGCACCGCCACCATGAGCAGGGTCAAGGCGGTCAGGGGGATGCTGAGAAAGAACATGGACAGGAGTACACTGACGATGTTGATGATGCAGTTGACCAGCTGGGGCAGGCTCTGGCTAATCATCTGGCGCAAAGTATCAATGTCATTGGTGTAAACGGACATGATATCCCCATGGGCATGGGTGTCAAAGTACTGGATGGGGAGGGTCTGCATGTGGGCGAAGAGGTCGTTTCGGAGCTGGCGCAGGGTACCCTGGGTGACATAGATCATCACCCGGGACTGCACAAATCCGGCGACCACGCCGCAGCCATAGAAGAGGGCCACCCGGGCGATGGCCTGGGCCAGACCGGAGAAATCAGGGGTTCCTCCTGCCTGGGCGGTTTGGACCAAGGGGAGGATATAACTGTCGATGAGGGTTTTGGTAAACAGGGTACCCTGGACCGTGGCCAAAACGCTGATAAAAATGGAAGTTACGGCCACGATCAGAAGGGGCCAGTATGTTCGGCCTATCAGCCTTAGGACCTGGCCTAAGGTCTGCATGGGGTGTTCTAGTTTTGGTTTGGGTCCCCGGCCATGCGGAGATTTTGTGTGTGCAGCCATTCGTTGTCCCTCCCTTCGTCAAAGTCACCGATGCCGCTGGTCTGGGACTGGTAGACCTCGCGGTAGATTTTATTGTGTTCCAGCAGGGCGTCATGGGTGTCGAAGCCGGAGACTTGACCGTTGTCCAGCACCAGGATACGGTCGGCCCCGGCGATGCTGGACACCCGTTGTGCGATGATGAACTTGGTGGTGTTGGGAAGGGCCTGGGCGAAGGCTTGACGGATGCGGGCATCGGTGGCGGTATCTACGGCGGAGGTGGAGTCATCCAGGATGAGGATTTTTGGTTTTTTCAGCAGCGCTCGGGCGATGCACAGCCGCTGGCGCTGTCCTCCTGAGAGGTTTGTGCCACTTTGATCAAGCTGGGTGTCGTAGCCTTTGGGCATTCTTTGAATGAACTCATGGGCGCAGGCCAGACGGCAGGCTTGCTGGCAGTCTTCCAGCGAGGCGTTGGGGTCTCCCCAACGGAGATTTTCCAAAATGGTGCCAGAGAAGAGGACATTCTTTTGCAGCACCACGGCCACCTGGTTTCTCAAGGCATCCATGTCATAGGCTCTGACGTCCTGGCCTCCCACTAGGACCTGACCGGCTGTGACGTCATACAGACGGCTGATGAGGGAGACCAGACTGGTTTTTGCGCTGCCGGTACCGCCGAGGATTCCGATGGTTTCTCCAGAACGGACAGAGAAATTGATGTCCCGCAGGACCGGTTTTTGTGACTCTTTACGGTAGGAAAAATCAACATGCTGGAAGGTCACTGAGCCGTCGGGGACTTCCAGGAGGGGGTGATCGGGTTCTTTCAGGTCGGGATCTTCCTGGAGCACGGCGCAGATCCGCTCAGCGCTGGCGGCACTCATGGTGACCATCACGAAAATCATGGAGAGCATCATGAGGCTCATGAGGATATTCATGCAGTAGGTGAGCAGATTCATGAGCTGGCCTGTGGTGAGGGTGTTGCTCACGATCATGTTGGCGCCCAGCCAGCTGATGAGGAGGATGGAGGTGTACACGGTCAAGGTCATGAGGGGGGTGTTCCAGGAGAGGATTTTTTCTGCGGAGAGGAAGACCTTGTAAATATTCTGAGAGGCTTTGTGGAACTTCTCTGTTTCGTGGTGTTCTCTGGCGTAGGCCTTGACGACCCGGATGCCAGAGACAGTTTCCTGGACGCTGACATTCAGATCATCGTAGCGCTGGAAGACTTGATTGAAGTACTTAATGGCATGGCGCATGATGCAGAAGAGCAGGAGACCGAGCACCACAACAGCGATGAGATAGATGCTGGCTAGTTTGGCGTTGATGGTAAAGGAGAGGGTCATGGCGACAAGCATAGAAGCTGGTGCCCTGGTACACATCCGCAGGATCATCATGTAGGCGTTCTGGACGTTTGTGACGTCGGTGGTGAGGCGGGTGATGAGGCTTGCGGTGCTGAAGTGGTCGATGTTAGAGAAGGAATAGGTCTGGATTTTTTCAAACATGGCCTGGCGGAGGTTTTTGGCAAGGCCCGCGGAGGCCTGGGCGCCGAAGCGGGCGCTGAGCAGGCCGAGGATCAAGCTGATGACGGCCATAAGGAGCATCCAGGCGCTGATGGTTTTGATGTGGTTTGGGTTCCCTGCGGAAACGCCTTGATCGATAATCGAAGCCATGAGCAGGGGGATGAGCATTTCCAGGATGACCTCCCCCAAGACACAGAGGGGGGTGAGGATTGATGCCCGCTTAAACTCCTTGATTTGTGAGAGAATGGTTTTTAGCATGGGCGCACTCCTGATTGGATTTGAGATTGTTCTGGATGATGTCGCACAGAGAGAAGAAAGTACTTAATTGTTCTGGGTTCAGGTTCTGTGCGGCCAGGGCTTCTACCTGGCGAAAGGCGGCCATGGCCTCTTTGCAGGCTTGGGTCCCTGGTTCTGTGAGGGAGAGTTTTTTGAGTCTGGCATCGCCTGGAACGCTCTGGCGGAGGATATAGCCTTTCTGTTCCATGAGCTTGACGATCCCAGCAACGGAGGAGCGAGAGATGTGAAAGGTTTCTTCCAAATCTTTTTGATAGATGTCCTTGTGTGGACAGTGATAAAGGTAGCCGAGGATTTGACCATGCATGATGGTGACTTCGTCAATCCCGTCCGCCCGGGCGATCTCGAAAAACTTTCTGGCAAAGGCCAGGGAGAGGAACTTGATCCGGGGGCCGAGATAGGACGCGGGCGATTCCATGTGCAGCATAAGGGAATCCCTCCTAAAAGTTCGTGTCCAAACAGTTTGGTAACGTACATTATAGGAGCGGCGGAACTACTTGTCAAGATAAAATCCTACCCAGAAAAGAAAAAATTCATGGTTCGAGTTTCATTGACATTTTTCGGCAGATAGGGTAAACTTTTTGATAAAATAAGACAGGCGTTTGTCCCACATACTACTTGTGAGAAAAGGGGGAATTGTCCCATGAAAACTTGGAAAAAACGCGTTGCGGCTGTTTTGCTCACCCTGGTGCTCTGTGTGAGTCTGGTTCCAGGCGCTTTCGCCGCATCTTCCTACGATAGACCTGGCCAAAAATTGGCTGCGCTGACTTTTGACGATGGACCAGGCGCCTACTCTGATATGATTTTAGATACCCTTCGGGAACACAATGCCAAAGCGACATTTTTTGTCAATGGGTATAAAGTACGAACCTACGCAACCCAGATTCAACGCATGGTAGCAGAAGGGCATCAGGTGGGGAATCATACCTACAACCATCCCGAACTTGCCAAAAGTTCCAATGATACGATTCGCCGGGAGATTGTTGGCACAGCGCAGGCGATCACTGAGGTTACTGGTCTGAAAGGTACGGGCGGGACAGGCTTTTACCTCCGTCCTCCCTATGGAAGTTGGAACAACCGAGTGCTGTCCCAGGCTGGAGTGCCGGTGATTTGGTGTACCGTGGACTCAGGAGACTGGAAATATCAGAATTCAGATCGTTTGGTGAACTATGTTGGCTCCAACCTTCAGGATGGGGACATTGTCATCATGCACGAGACTCATAAGAGTACAGCGCGTGGGTTGGGCCGTCTGCTGGATCGTCTCCAAGACCAGGGCTTTGAGCTGGTCACGGTGGAGGAACTTTTCTGGCGGCGAGGAATTGCGCCAAAGGCAGGTCAACTTTACTACGCTGCCAAAAACACCGGGGTCAACCGTTGTTCCCGTGAGTTGTACTTTGATGAGAGCAAGTTGAACACCCATTGGGCCTATCCTTCCATTGCATTTGTAAAGGAAAAGGGACTCATGTCGGGCAATCAGTATGGGGAGTTTACGCCCAATTTCCCCCTGAGTCGGGGGATGTTTGTCACGATCTTGGGACGACTGGCTGGGGTAGAAGCTGGGGAAACGCCGTCGGGCTTTGCGGATATTCCTTCTAACCATTATGCGGCCCCGTATGCTGCCTGGGCCAAAGAGACAGGGATCATGACAGGAGTCGCAGATGGCCGATTCCAGGTGAACAGTCCCTTGACCCGTCAACAGATGGCAGTGGCGTTGGCGCGGTATGCCCGGCTGAAGGGTGCTGAGCCTGGAGTGTTCGATTTGTCCAGTTACCAGGACAACGCTGCCATTGCCGACTGGGCGAAAGAGGACGTGTCTGCCTGCTCGGCCTTGGGCTTGCTCAAGGGAAAAGAGGGGGCATTCCGGCCCAAAGACACCACCACGCGAGCCATGGGTGCGGTGATTCTCCAGCGGTTGAGTGAGTATCCGTTTCCCGACCAGGGCCAGCCAGAGGAGTCTGACCACGACTGATCGGGACACGTCAAAATTCTTTTGCCTAGGCTTTCCTGTGGGATAACTTTGGGCAATGAGCATCCCGACAGATCTTGCTGTGGTTTCTCCACCGCTTTCATGGCAGGTATCTCTGGAAGAGATTTCTTCCCATGCGTATCATCGTTTGTTTTTGACATAGTAATGCCCCCTGATGTAGTGCTTTTCCTACATTAGGGGGTGTTTTTTCAGGAACTGTTTTTACTTTACTGGACCTGTTCGGCCTTTGATGGGGCGGTGTTCTTTTGATCGCGCCAATGGTTCAGGGTAGGGAGTTGTTTTTCAAAAAAACTACGGGCTTCTTCTTTTGTCCAGTCACCGAGTGGCATGTGGGCTACGAGAAAGTCTATCAGTTCTTCCATGGAGTGGTAGAGGAAGGCAGTGCCATCATAGCACCATTTGCAGTATTCCTCGTTGAAGGAACCATCGGTTTCTCTGCTGAAGGAAGAATCATCCAAGGGCATTCCACAGCATTGACAGATCAGTTTTTGAGGACTGCCCAGCAATGTGTTGATGGAAACCTGAAAGTAACGCGACAGTTGTTTCAGAGTCTCACTGTTGGGGATGGTTTCTCCGGTTTCCCAGCGGGAGACTGCCTGCCTGGTCACAAATAGTTGCTTGGCGAGTTCTTCCTGTGATAGACCTTTTTCCTTTCGGAGTTGGCAAAGGATTTCCTTTGTTTCCATAATTTTCACCTCATTGATTGTTTGACAGCAGTATACTTCAGAATTGCTGGGGAGACAAGCAACTGGTCGTTGCGGCTGGGTCAGGGAGTGGAAAAAACGCCCAGGGCAGTGTGAACTGTCCTGGGCGAAAATGGAGGTATGTTACTCTGCGTAATTGGTAAAATAGTTCTGGATGACGATGAAAGGAGTGCCCTTATCACCAGAACCGGAGGTCAAGTCACACAGGGAACCGAGCAGGTCAGTGTACTGCCGGGGGGTTGTCCCCTCAGAACTCATGTCACCCACCAGATCAGCACCTTTGGCACGAATCTCTTTGCGGATGGCTTCCTGGAGTGCTTCGCCAGATAGGTTGGCAAAGTCGTTGTCGGCCAAGAACTTCAATTTCAGTTCGTTGGGTTTCCCGGCGAGGCCGGCGGTGTAGGCGGGGGAGACTACGGGATCAGCCAGTTCCCAGATGCCACCCACCGGGTCCTTGAAGGCACCGTCGCCGTAGACCATGGCCTCCACATGCAGACCCCGTTCTTTTTTAATGCGGGCCTGGATGCCGTCCACGACGGGCTGGCAGTCTCTGGGGAAGAGTTTTAGTTTTTCCTCGGTCGCCTTGTTGGAGCCAAGCATCCCATATTTTTCGTGGTAGCCGCTGCCATCCACTGGGGAGGACATGATGTCAGCCAGGGTGAGGACGGTTTTGCCCATGGCCTGGAGGACATCACGGGTTTCGTTGCGGGTGTGGATGTCGCAGCAAAGGATCTGCTCGCAGAAGCTGGCGATGTAGCGGCAGTCGTTGGAGAAGAGGAAGGTAGCTTTGGCGCCTTCTTCCTCAATGACCTGACGATAGAAGTCCAGATAGTTGACGCCGGTGAAGGGGTGGACGGGGGAGCCGAAGGTTTTGAGGAAATCGGGTTCTTCAAAGTCATATACGCCGCTGTACCGATTTTTCAGGTAGGCGTGCCGCTCCATGAGGGGGTTGCCCACCTCGTCGTTGGGGTAGCTGAAGAGGATGACCACTTCATCCATGGCACGGGCGATCCCTTTCAGGCACATGGAGAACCGGTTGCGGCTGAGGATGGGGAAGACCAACCCCAGCTTTTTTTGGGGGAATTTATTGCGGATATCCTGGGCGACTTGGTCTACGGTGACATAGTTGCCCTGGGCGCGGGCCACGACGGATTCGGTCACGGCAATTATGTCTCGGTCCTGGAGGGAATAGTGATCTGCTTTCTCGGATGCGTAAACGCTCTGGACCACGAGATCTACAATATCGTCTCCTTCCCGGATGATGGGGCCCTGGATACCTCTGGAAATAACACCTGCCATGGTCATGTCCTCCCTATTGAAAAGATAAAAACGAGTCGATTTGACTCTTAGCAAAAATACCGCAATTATTATACAGGCTTTTGGGAAGAATGGCAAGAAGTTTTTGCGTGTATTGGGCATTTTGTGTTTTTTTGTCTCTTTTGCTGCGCAGAAACTGAGAAGGAAAGTCTTGCGGCAGGCGGTGGGATACGGTATAATGGCGTCAAAAAAGGGAGAAAAGGAGGACCCTGCATTGCAGAAGATCCAACCTTACAATGGGTTTGAACTTGGACCCATCCGGCCACCCAGCGAGGCGTATAGTCTCCTGTTGCGGATCAACCGTGGCTGCGGCTGGAATAAGTGCCGCTTCTGTGGGTTTTATCGGGATGTTCCGTTCAGCATCCGCCGCGCAGAGGATGTCAAGAAGGACATTGATTTGATTCGCGATTGGGTGGCAGTCATTCAGGGAAAAGAAGCGCCCCGTCAGCCCAAGAGTGAGGGGGATTACGAAGCTTGTTCCATGGCATATCACTGGGTTCAAAGTGGGATGCGTTCGGTGTTTTTCCAGGACGGCAATAGTTTATTGATGAATCCCGATGAGTTGACAGAGGTGCTGGAGTATCTCAACGCGGCCTTTCCCCAGATCCAGCGCATCACCACCTATGCCCGCTCAGATACGATCAACCGTCTCAGCCCTGAGCGGCTCAAACGATACGCAGCGCTCAAGCTCAATCGCTTCCACATTGGTCTGGAGACTGGCAACGATGCCATTTTGAAGCTCATGCGGAAGGGGACCACCAAGCAGGCCCAGATCACAGCGGGCATCAAGGCCAAAGCAGCTGGCATTGAGATCAACGAGTTTTATATGCCGAATATGGGGGGGCGGGAGTACGCCCGGCAAAGTGCATTGGACACTGCCGACGTGATGAACCAGGTCAACCCTGATTTCATTCGTATCCGCTCCATGGCGCTGGCAGAGAATTTAGAGATGTATGAGGACTATGAAAAAGGGCTGCTCACCCGGCCCAACGACATCGAGACCATTCAGGAGATCCGCCTTTTCCTGGAAAATCTCCATGGCATTGACAGCTGGGTGGATAGTGACCACATTCTGAATATTCTTCTGGAGCTAAAGGGCCGTCTGCCCCAGGACAAGGAGAAGATGTTGGCGCTCATTGATCGGTTTCTGGCCATGCCGCCGCACCAGCAGAACATATTCCGGCTGGGTCGTCGGCTGGGCGTGATGGGCAATCTGCGAGACCTGGAAAATTCTGTTTTAGTGGACAAGGTGAAGCAGGTTATGGAGCAGAGCAGGATTGATGAGAGCAACATAGATGCAGTTTGTGACCGACTGATGATCCGGGCCATTCCGATTTAAGGTGAGAAGAGAAGAAAAAAACCCTGTCCCAAGGGGGACAGGGTTTTTGCAGCTTTGTTGTGGAAGAATTACTTCAGCTCGACCTTTGCGCCAGCCTCTTCCAGGGTCTTCTTCAGCTCCTCAGCCTCATCCTTGGAAACGCCTTCCTTGATGGCCTTAGGAGCAGCCTCGACGACAGCCTTAGCGTCAGCCAGGCCCAGGCCGGTGATCTCACGGACAGCCTTGATGACCTTGATCTTCTCGTCGCCGAAGCTGGCCAGAACGACGTCGAACTCGGTCTTTTCAGCAGCGGCCTCAGCAGCGGGAGCAGCAGCGGCAGCAACAGCAACAGGAGCAGCAGCAGAAACGCCGAACTCGTCCTCCAGAGCGTGAACCAGCTCGGACAGCTCCAGAACGGTCAGGGCCTTAACTT
>JAHHRP010000042.1 GCA_020025735.1 Evtepia sp. | reverse complement strand
GCCTTGGCATCAAAAGTGTTTCGCTTTTCTGGAGCTACTGGCCGGACTTGAACCGGCGACCTGCTGATTACGAATCAGCTGCTCTACCAACTGAGCCACAGTAGCAAACAGGTAAATTTTTTAAGTTCTCCTATAAACTCGCGAATGATATTCTATCATATCCTTCTCTTTCTGTCAACATTTTTTCTATATACATCTTGTATACGAGGGCGAAAACCCTGTGTTACAAGGCCCTCGCCCTCAGAACTTTTTCAAAACTCGAAGAGATTCTACAAATAGTTATGCACACTTTCCACCGACTTTTCCACAATGGGGAAAACCGCCCGGTTCATTCCTCCCTCCAGGACAGCGAAATCTCCCGGTTGGCATACCCGTTCAAATCCCATCCGCCACGGGTCCCCGCCAGGTACTCATAATACCCCTGGCTGCCGATCATACTGCCGTTATCCCCGCAAAGCTTTAAAGGCGGCATATAAAGGGAAATCCCTTGTTCCTTGCAGGCAGCCTCTAAATCTCGCCGGATGCGGGAGTTGGCTGCCACACCCCCTACCACTGCTACCTTCCCATAGCCTGTCTGGTGGGCAGCTGCAATGGTCCGGGGCACCAACTCGTCACTGACCGCGGCTGAAAAAGAGGCCGCCAGGTCCGATACTGGCAGTGCTTCCCCCTTCTGCTGGGCCTTGTGGATCAGGTTCAGCATGGCCGTTTTCAGCCCAGAAAACGACAGATCCAAGGGTGCTTCAGGGATGTGGACCCGTGGCAAGGAAAAAGCCTTGTCATCCCCACTCTGGGCTGCCTTATCCAACGGCGCACCACCAGGATACCCTAACCCCATCACACGGGCAATCTTATCAAAACACTCCCCTGCCGCGTCATCCCGCGTGCCCCCTAGTATGGCCATGTCCGTATAGCCCTTCACATCCACAATCAGAGAGGTCCCGCCAGACACACACAGGCAGACAAAGGGCGGCTCTAACGAAGGGTGTGCAATGTAGTTTGCGGCAATGTGTCCCCGGACATGATGCACCGGGATCAGTGGCACGCCCAGCGCATAGGCCACCGACTTGGCAAAGCTCACCCCCACCAGCACCGCACCGATCAGCCCAGGGGCATAGGTCACTGCCACCGCGTCGATGTCCTGGCGGGTCCGGCCTGCCTGCTTCAACGCCTGCTCCGCCAGCTGGACGATGACCTCAATGTGCTTCCGAGAGGCAATCTCCGGCACCACCCCGCCATAAATCTTGTGCATCTCCACCGAGGAGGCAATACAGTCCGCCAAAACCTTGCGGCCATCCTGGACCAGCGCCACCGCAGTTTCGTCACAGGAGGATTCCACCGCCAAAATAATCATACCCTCACGCCTTTCTCCTCCCCATGCGGGAGGTCTGTCTGGGCCACACCCTGGATGGTGCATGCACATCCAGCGCCCATTCCTTCTCATGCTTCCTGTCCGAATGTCCGGGTGAGCAGCAGGGCATCCTCCTTGGGGTCCTCATAATACCCTTTTCTCCTCCCTGCCTCTTGAAAACCATGCTTTTCATACAACGCAACCGCAGCCGTGTTCGAGGGGCGGACCTCCAGCGTCAGAAAAGCCAGATGCGCCTGCCCAAATCGGCAGAATGTGTCCAGCAGCCGGTCCGCGATTCCCTGCTTGCGGCAGGAAGGCCGGACGGCTACATTGTCAATGTAACCCTCATCCAGCACCACATGCAGACCTGCGTAGCCCAACACCTCCCCTTCCGGGCCTTCCGCCACAATAAAAGAGGCCGTTGGATTGTATAACTCCTCCGCCAGCATTTCCTCTGTCCAGGGTACGGCAAAACACAGCCGTTCCAGCTCTGCGACCCCTGCCAGATGGGATCGGTCCATAGGGACCAACGTATATTCCATCACAAGTCCTTTCTCTCAGCCCTTCGCCTCAGCCCAGCTATGGCCTGCACCAGCCTCTGCCAGTAGGGGAACTGCAAACGTCCCTGCCGCTTCCATCTCCTGGGTCAGCAGTGCCTTCACCGCCTCCTGCTCCTCTTTCGGACACTCTACAATGAGTTCGTCGTGGACCTGGAGGATGAGACGAGCTTGCAGCTGCTCCGCCTTTAAGCGTGCCGCCACCCGGATCATCGCCAGCTTCATCACATCCGCCGCTGTCCCCTGGATGGGCATATTCAGCGCCACCCGCTCCCCGAACGAGCGCAGATTGTAATTAGAAGAGTTCAGCTCTGGCAGCCACCGGCGGCGGCCCATGAGTGTGGACACATAGCCGTCCTTCTTCGCCTGCTCCTTGATCCGGTACATATAGTTCCGCACCCCAGAAAAGGTCTCCAGATATTTGTCCATATAGTCCGCCGCTTCCTGGCGGGTGACCCCAATATCCTGGGCCAGGGAAAAGCCGGAGATCCCATAAACAATCCCAAAATTCACCGCTTTGGCCCGGCGGCGCAGCTCTCCAGTCACTTCTTCAGGGGGCAAGCCAAACACCTGACTGGCCGTCTGTGCATGGATATCCTGGCCGGATCGAAATGCCGCAATCATCTTCTCATCCCCTGCCATGTGGGCCAGCAGGCGCAGTTCGATCTGGGAATAATCCGCGTCCACCAGCACCCAGCCAGGCCGGGCAATGAACATGGTCCGCATCTGCGCCCCCAAAGGGGTCCTGACGGGAATGTTCTGCAAATTTGGCTCCGTAGAGGACAGTCGTCCCGTGGCCGTGACGGTGTTTTGGAAACAGGTGTGGATTCGCCCATCTGAGGCGATGACCTTCTCCAGTCCCTCCACATAGGTGGAGTTGAGCTTGGTGAGCTGCCGATACTCCAGAATCTGGTCGATGATAGGGTGATTGGGGCGGAGCTTTTCCAGTACCTCCGCACTGGTGGAATAGCCCGTCTTGGTCTTCTTCACCGGTGGTAAGCCCATGTGTTCAAACAAAACTTGTCCCAGCTGCTGGGTGGAGTTTAAGTTAAATTCCTCCCCCGCCAGCGAAAAGACCGCCTGCTGACACTGGGCAATCCCCGCCTTCAATGTCTGGCCAAACCCGTCCAGTGCCTGCTCGTCCACCAGCACACCCGTCTGCTCCATTTCCGCCAGCACGGGGCACAGGGGCAGCTCAATTTCCTCATAGACCTTGGTCAAGCCCAGTTCACCCAGCCCATGGGACAGCTTCTCATACAGCGCCTGCACCAGCGCAGCATGACAGGCCATGGTGTCCAGCGCCCTCTGGATGCTCTCCTCTTTCTGCCACACCTTGGCCCCCAGGTACTCCTTGGCTGGCGGAAAGGTCCCGCTAAAATATCCCGCAGCCACCTTATCCGGCTCATAGCTGCCGTCGGTGGGTGCCAAAAGATAGGCCGCCAACGCCACATCAAAGAGGAACCCTTCCGCAGAAATACCAAGGGCAAGGGCACGGCTCATAACATCCTTACTATTATAGCCCACCTTGGGAATGTCCTGGGACAAAAGCACCTGCAAAAAACCATCATAGTTCTCTGTCTCCTCCCGGCGGAACAGGAACGCTTCCTCTCCCCGGCACACAGCAGCCACCGACAAATCCGGCAGCGCCAGCACAGCCACCGTCTGCCCTTGCCACTGGTCGGTCAGCGCCTGCCACCGGGTCTGTTCTCTCACCCGCTCGCCCTGCACCACAACAGGTCCAGGGGCCTCCGCAGCAGGGCCGCCACTCTGATCCAGCCCCATCTGGCGCAAAAGTTTTTGAAAGTCCAGCCGTTGGAACAGTTCCCGCAGCAGCACCTCATTCCCCGGACGGAGAATGGCATCCTCAGGGGTAAAGTCCAGTGGTGCGTCCCGACGGATGGTACACAAATCATAGGAGAGAAGGGCACTCTCCTTCCCCTCCGTCAGCTTCTTCTTGACCCCCGGTTTTGCTTCCAACGTCTCCTCGGCCAGCCGAGTATAAATGGCCGCCAAACTGCCATTGGCATGGAGCAGGGCCATCGCGGTCTTTTCCCCCACCCCTGGCACCCCAGGGACATTGTCAGAGGCATCTCCCATGAGGGCTTTCAAATCCACCATCCCCACAGGCTCCATGCCATAGGTCTCCCGGAACACCCCCAGGTCCACCTCTTTCGTGGTCGTCTTCCCCATGCGGGTGGTCACCAGCTCCACATAGGTGGTGTCTGTGACCAACTGGAGAGAGTCTTTGTCCCCCGTAACCACCCGGCAGTCCCATCCACTCTCCTCGCACCGACGAGCGATGGTGCCAATGAGATCGTCTGCCTCCCATCCGGCCAGCTCATAGCAGGGGATGTTCATTGCCGCCAGCACCTCTTTCAGCACCGGCATCTGCACTGCCAGTTCCTCCGGCATCCCTTTCCGTTGGGCCTTATATCCCGCGTAAGCCTTATGCCGGAAGGTTGGCTCCTTCCGGTCGAAGGTCACACACACCCCATCCGGGTCAGTCTCCTCCTCCATCCGCTGTAAAATGTTCAGAAAGCCATAGATGGCGTGGGTGGGAAAGCCCTCCTTGTTGCTCAGAGGGTGCATCCCAAAATAGGCCCGATTCACAATCGAGTTGCCGTCGATCACCAGCAGTTTCATCCCGTCACATCCTTTGCTGCGGGTCTTGTCCCGCCTATTAGCATATTAAAATATTGTATCAAGTTTTCAAACAAAAAGCAATCACTTGCCTAGGGATCGGCAAACCCTGCGCCCGCTGTGGAACGGGCTTGCAATTTCTGTCTCAGTCGGATAGGATAGAATGAGAACAACAAATCCATCCCAGGAGGTACCAACCCATGCTGTTTTTCTGTTACAACAAATGCTCCACCTGCCGCAAGGCCCAGCAGTGGCTGGACGCACAAAACATTCCCTATGACAAGCGGGACATCAAGGAGGACAACCCCACCCTTCAGGAGCTGGAAACTTATCACAAAGCCAGCGGCCTGCCCCTGAAAAAATTCTTCAATACCAGTGGTCAGCTCTACCGCGCTCTGGGTCTGGCCAAAAAGCTGCCGGAGATGACCGATGCGGAGCAGTATGCTCTTCTGGCCTCTGACGGGATGCTGGTCAAGCGCCCCCTGCTGGTGCTGGAGGACGGCCGCGTACTGCTGGGATTCCGGGAGGACGCCTGGGCCGAAGCACTGGGCCGCTGAGGAGGAGACGATGAAACTTTTGGTCAGCGCCTGTCTCATGGGGGTAAGCTGCCGGTATGACGGACAGAGCAACCAGCTGTCCCGGCTGGCAGAACTGATGAAAAAACACACCTGTATCCCCGTCTGCGCCGAGATTTTTGGAGGGCTGCCCACTCCCAGGGTCCCTGCGGAACGACAGGGCAGCAAGGTCATCACCCGGGACGGAGAGGATGTCACAGAATCCTTTGTCCGGGGCACCGCGGAAGTCCTTCGTCTGGCGGATCTGTATGGCTGTAAGGCAGCTTTATTGAAAGAGCGCAGTCCCTCCTGTGGCAGCGGGGAGATCTACGATGGCACCTTTACCAAAACCTTGATGAAGGGAGACGGGCTAACCGCCCAACTTTTGAAGAAAAAAGGACTGACCATTTACGGCGAGTCCCAAATCCAGGAACTGCTGGACGAACGTCCCTTCTTTTTCAGCATCTGATGGGGCCACACGGGCCATGCCCTGTGTGTGCGAAATGCGCTCTCTTTTTTCGGGATTGTCCGCAGGCAACCTCCCTATGCTGCAAACGTTTTCTACTCTTTAAAAAAATTGACAAAAGCACTGTACAAATGTCGAAAATTGTTGTACCCTACAAAAAGTATGACGATATCTTTTGTATCTTTTGTCCGGGTGCTATGGGGGAAGGACATGCTCCCTTCCCCGCAGCATCTCGACACAAAAGGAGAAAAGGAGGTAAGCATTCATCCATGCTATCACAATCACAAAAACTCATGCGAACCGCAACTGCCGGACTTTGTACCCTTCTCTTGGCCGGCGCACCCATTGCATACGCAGCGGACACCCCCTTTCAGGACACCACAGGTCACTGGGCTGAGGCGGCCATCCAGCGTATGAGCAGCTACCAAATCGTCAGCGGGTATCAGGGGAAATTCCGTCCCAACGACTCCATTACCCGAGGCGAGATGGCTGTAATTCTGGATCATGTCATGCACTATCAGCAACATGGAAACAATCCCTTCTCAGACTTGGGGGAGGCATTCTACACCGATGCCATCCTGAAAGCAGTCCATGCCGGTGTCCTTCAGGGCGCGGACGGAAAAGTGCGGCCGAAAGATTCCCTCTCCCGGGAGGAAGCTGTTGTGATGATCGCCCGTGCGTTCGAGATCAAAAACACAAATACAACCATTCCTACCCCAGATGCAAATACAGTTTCCAGCTGGGCAGCGCCCTCTGTGGCCGCCTTTATGGCCCAGGGATACCTCAATGATACCGACGCCTTTCGTCCCAAAGCATCCATCACACGGGCAGAAATCGTGACCATTCTCAATCGTGTCCTTGCTGGGTATCACGCAGAACCAGGCACAGTTTCCGATTCAGCAGAAGGCACCGTTGTGGTGAACACACCAGGCGTCGTTTTCCAAAACACCGTCATTGCCGGTGACTTGATCCTGACCGAAGGCATCCAAGAGGGTGATGTGACCCTTGAAAATGTGACGGTAAAAGGACGAACCTTGATTCACGGCGGCGGCGCACATTCCATCCATGTTACAGGCAGCTCATCCCTGGGTGAGGTTGTGATGGAGCGCACAGATGCCCCCGTCCGTCTGGCGGTACAGGACAGTGCTAAGGTTGACCGCGTGGTTGTAAGCCAAAAGTCCAACAAGGCAATTCTGACAGGCCATATTTCACATGTTTCTGTGATGGGCAAAGGCACTCTGACTACACAGGATGCACACATTAACAACCTTTCTCTGGAAGCACCAAATGCCTCGGTTGTCTTGGAAGGCAACAGCAACGTCGAGACCATCGCAATGACAGAAAAGGCTGAAAATGCCAATGTATCTGTTGCGGAAAACGCCTCCGTGCAGACCATTCAGGCCGATGCCGCTGGCAGTTCGGTCTCCGGCAAAGGCAAGGTCAAGACAATAAAGGCAAATGCAAACAATGTGACCGTTGACACCAAAGGTACTACCGTCACCGCAGCCCCTGGTGTATCAGGTGTTACGGCAAGCGGCAAACCGGTTGCTGGCGGCACTTCTGCAAACACCGGCGGGAATGGCGGCAGCGGCGGCGGCAGCAGCAGTGGAGGCGGCAGCAGCGGCGGAGGCGGCAGCAGCGGCGGAGGCGGCACGGTTGCTCCGCAGACTGAACTCAAAATTGATCGTGTGGAATCCATTCGCAATGGTCTTGTCCGCCTGACACTCAACCGGGCAACAGAGAAACCGCTGTTAAAGGATCAGATTTCAATTATCTGCACCGGCGGCGGGAAGAACATGACCATTCTTGACGTTCACACCAGCGATCATCGTGTCTATGATATCGTGACTGCCTACTACAACGACAACACCTATCAGCTTGGGCTGACTTTGGAAAATAACCGTTTACTGACCTATAACTTTGTCAGTAAATATGACTGCCCTGCCATCACTTCTGTCCAGGTGGTCCGCACCACGGATCAAACCGCAGAATTCTCCTATGTGTCCGACATTGACGGCACCTTCTATTGGCTGCTGGTGCCTGAACAGCGCATACAGCCCCGTGATTCGGCAAAGGATCCGTCTGCGGAAGCAATCATGGAAAATGGCTCGCAGCAGCCCATGAAACTGCATGACAACGTCGTTGTCCTTTCCGACCTTCAGGAGCACACTGCCTACACGCTTTACTATGTGGCAAAGGGAAGCGATAACAAGGTAACATCGGTGAAGTCTGTGCCCTTGGCAGGAGAACCTGTCCCAGCCCCTCCTGTTAGCGATATCACCATTGAGAACGCAAAGGCGCAAAAAACACACAGCACAAACTTTATAGAAGAGCACCTTTATTTTGAAGTTGAACTCAGCCGTGCAACGGATACAGAACTCACTTTGGAGCAATTCAAATTCTCCTGCCCCACAGATGCTGAGATTCACCTTGGCCGCGTAGAGACCACGGATCGAAAACTGTATAAGGTCTACATGGAAAAGGGCTACATGGTTGTGGACAACAACAACTTTACCTGTACCATCTCCTTTGCAGACGGCACACAGGCTTCCAAAACGTTCTTTGTTGACCTCACTGCCCCCAATCTCACCGTTACCAAGATTGATCGACTGCCCAACAACAAAGCCAAGGTCCAGTTTACTTCTTCCGAGCCAGGCAAGATCTACTATGATGTGCTTACAGGAAAAGAGTTTGGGCAGGGTGACAGCAGCGCCAAAGATCCCAACCTTGTAATCAAAAACGGAAAGACATTGGACATCACCACTGGCAGCCAGTTCTTTGAGGTGGATTTCTCCCAAAAGGCCGAGAAGGACAACCTGTTTTTCTGTTTTGTGTCAGAGGATCAGTACAACAATCGCTCCACATTCTGGTACGAGTCGATTCCGAACACCGAAACGAGTCCTGAGCCACAGCCGCAGCCAAGCGAGCATCAGATTGTTCGCATCACAGGTCAGGTAATGTCCTCCTCTACCCCCGACAGACCGGGTCATGTTCTGAACGTTACCACAAATAAGAATGATACCTCTATTGCACAGTTCTCAATTGACACAATTACCATTACCGGGGAAAACACCTCTGTTTCTGGGCATCAGCAAATTATCGTCGATTGGAGCAACAACAACCCGACAGAGTATATCATTTCTCTGCGCGGCATCACTTTGAAAAAAGGGACCTATACCTTGAAAGCAGAAATCGGCTCTGAGACCGTGACCAAAACCTTCACCGTCAATGACGACGCTAATTTCACAATCACTTCTGAATAATGGTTCCGCTGTTTCCATTCAAAAACGCCTGCCGTATGGCAGGCGTTTTTTCTGTTCAAATTTTCGTAGCAATCTCTTTCCCGTTCAAAACCGCCTGCACCAAAGTGTCCCCTTCATAGGATAGTTTCAACGAGAAAAATGGCACCTCTTGGGCCAGCAGATCCAGAAAAATTTTATCTCCTGTCCAGATCGGCAGCTCCTTCACCTTCTCTTTGTCCACCCATTCTAAGTCCCCTTCCTCACACACCACACAGGGGTCCTCTTCCGTCCGGGCGGTGAACAGGTGCATGTATTCCGTCACCCAGCGGTCAGAAACAAACGTCACAAGACCACGGTAAGTGTAGTCGGTGAGGGTCAGTCCTGTCTCTTCCCGGACTTCCCGCACCAGACACTCCTCCGGGCTTTCCTTGTCCTCAAATTTGCCGCCAATCCCAATCCACTTATCCCGGTTGATGTCGTGTTCCTTTTTGACCCGGTGGAGCATCAGATACTGCCCCTCCCGCTCAATGTAACACAGTGTTGTGTTCCACATCCTCTCACCTCCTCAATAAACTTGGACAAACCGATCGTATATCGTCCGCACTTCCCCCTCCAGAAAGGGCATGACTCTGTCCCGGAGGTCCCGCGGAATGCCGTAAAAAGCCGCCGCCACCGCCCCTGTCATACAGGCAATGGTGTCGCTGTCTCCACCGATGGAAACAGCGCCTCGGATGGCATCCTCAAAGTCTGCGGCCTCCAGAAACGCCTCCATGGCCTGGGGGACACTGCCAGCACAGGAGACATCAAAGCGATACTCCTGGCGAATCTCATCCAGCGTAAAGTTCAGAGGATAGTACCGGGTAACGTGTTCTGCAATGGCAGCCTTCTCCGCTCCTGTTCGAGCCAAATATACCGCCCCTGCCACCACACAAGCACCAGCAATCCCGTCTGGATGGTTGTGGGTCACTTCTGCCGAAGCTTTGGCCAGCGCAAGACATTGGGGAAGACTCTCCGCCGCCCAAGCCACTGGGGAAACCCGCATGGCACTGCCATTGCCCAGGCTGTAATAAGGCTGCGGGTTCTCAGACCAAATCCACTTCTCAAATCGAGGGCCGTAGCCCTGATGGGGAAACTGTCGGCCCAGACGGCGCAGCTCCCCGATGACGTTTTGCTGAAATCGGTCCAAATCCTCCAGCTGGCCCATGAGGACGGCCGAAGCTACTGCTGCGGTCATCACGCTGTCATCGGTCATGTGGCAGTGGGGGGACAGCAGCGGAAACGTCTTGCTTTTCTGATTCTTCCACTCGTAGGGAGAGCCAGCGATGTCTCCAATGAGCGCGCCTAACATGATGGAATCCCTCCTATCCGATGGTGGTCAAGTGGCCGGAGTGGCCGGTGTCTTGCTCCGCCCAGCCGCCAGACCCACAGTTAAGATCACCAAACACACCGCCATCCCCAAGAAGAGTGGGTCAAAGGGCAGCGGCAGGAAGCTCCCGACCAGCACCGCGATGGGTCCGGCCAGAATGGAGGCCATGGCATAGCGGGAGGGGATCTTTCCCTTCCACCACAATCCGCCGCACATAGGCAGAAAGACCACCGCGCCCCGCAGCCCCATGGACAGGAAGCCGAAATCGTTAATCATGGCCCCAGGCACGGAGAGGGCCACCACCACAGCGGCCAGCAGGATGACCAGGATGGTCCCCCGGGTCACCCGCAGGTTTCTGTGGGATTCTCTAACTCGGGCACTCTTGCGGGCGAAGAGGTCTGTGACCAAGATGGAGGCCATCCCCAGCGCAAGGCCGGAGCCGCCACCGACCACGGTGATAAACAAGGTGCCCAGCACCACACCTCCCAGCAGCTGGGGCATATAGGTGGTGACAAAGACGGGGAAGACCTGGGCACTGGAACCGATCTGCATGAGACCTGTCGGCACAGCCTGCCCCATCGCCTGAAGGGCAGAGACTTCGTCGGCGGTGATGCAGTGGCCGCGCATATACAGGCCGATCAGGATACAGGCCACGCCAATGGGAGGAATGAGCAAGGCACTGAGCAAAGCGCCCTTCCGCGCTGCGCTGTCACTCTTGCCGGACCAAATGGCCTGGGCATAGGTCTGGGTAGACAGGACCCCCAGCACCAGGGAGAGGGCGGAACCGATGTCCTTGGAAGGGCCGCGTGCTACCAGGGAGAGAAACCGCTGGTGGACACTCTCTACCCCTGACAGGTCACTCAATCCCCCCAGGGGCGAGGAAGCCAGCAGCGTTTCCAAGGTTTCCATCAGGCTGCCAAATCCGCCTGCCAGACCGTAGACCAGGATACCGCCCACGATGGAGGTGGCGTAGAGGAGGACAAGTTTGGCAACGCCGCCCATCCCGGCGCCCCACACACCGCCGAAGATGACATAGAACGCCATTAGGAGAATGGAGATCAAGGCAGCAGCCAGATAACTCAGCGGAAAGATGGTGGTCAGCAGCGCAGTTGCCGAGATGACTTGTGCCACGACGCTGATAAAAATGCCAATGGAGCAGAAGATGCTGCCAAAGGTCTCCGCCTTGGGGCCGTACTCCTGCGAGACGATTTGCAGCAACGTGGTGCATCCGCTGCGTCGAAAGGGGGCTGCATACCCCAAGGCCAAGATGAGACAGCCGATGCCTGAGCCGAGGGTGAACCACCAGGCAGACATCCCAAAGGAAAAGGCCAGCTGTGCGGTGCCGATGGTAGCCTGTCCACTGACCAGCGTTCCCATAATGGCCCCACAGACGATCCAGGCCCCCGCTTTTCCGCCGCCGCTGGAAAAATCTGCTGCGGACTGAACCCGCCGCCCGGACCAGACCCCGATCCCGATGATCAGAGCGATGGTGGCCCCCATGCCTACCACAAGCATCCAACTCAGTTGCATTGCCAAACACTCCTTTTTTCCTCACTGAAAACGCAAAAAAACCGACAATGGGTGCGTGAACGGCCACGCCCATTTGCCGGCTTTCAAACAGATTCCGAGGGCGGGGGCACCCGCTCTCCTCCGTTCAAAACAGCGAAACAGCTACTTTCTCTACTTTCATGTTATCATTCGTTGGGCACTTTGTCAAGGTTAGGGATGGGTTTTTTCTCTGTCCTGTCCTTGATTTTTCCCACCGTTTGCTCCACAATAGAGGCACGACACAGAAAGGAGATCTGCTATGCACTTTTGGAAAATGAACGGCGCAGGCAACGACTTTATCATCCTCAACAACCGGGAGGAGAACCTGCCCGCCTCTGCCTTTCCTGCCATCGCCAAAACCCTCTGCACCCCCCACCTGTCCTTGGGTGCCGACGGTCTGATGGTGGTAGAACAGGCGCAGGGTCAGGGCGACTTTCGGATGATTTTCTACAACAGCGACGGCTCCCTGGGAGAGATGTGCGGCAATGGTGCTCGGTGTATCTGCCGCTATGGCTATGAAACCGGCCTGTCCGGCACCCAGCAGACGGTGGAAACCACCGCCGGGCTGGTGTACGGAACGCGCCTGGACAACCGGCAGTATCGGGTCCAGCTCAATTCACCTACCATCGTCCGCCTCCAGGAACGGGTGACGGTAGAGGGCAAGTCCTATCCCTGTGCCTATGTGGAGTTGGGCAGTCCCGGTCTGCCTCATGCCGTTGTCCCCTACCCCGGTCTGGCCCAGGCTGACCGGCAAGCCCTCTTTGCGCTGGGACGAGCCTTGCGATCTCATCCAGCCTTCCCCAAAGGGGCAAACGTAAACTTTTACGACCTCACTGGTACCGATCAGGTCCTGGAACTGACCTATGAGCGAGGGGTAGAGGACTTCACTCTAGCCTGCGGCACCGGTACAGGAAGTGTCGTTACAGTCCTCACCCTGCTGGGCCAGACCAGCGGCAAAAACGTGCAGGTTTCCATGGGGGGCGGGGTCCTGACCATCGACGTAGAACGGACAGGAAACCAAGTCACTGGACTCTGGCTGACTGGCCCCACCAACCTCGTTGCCAAGGGGGAACTCTTGGATGAAGAACTGATCCTGCCCTGACGCACTGCCAGAAGAACCCAGGAAAATTTTTCTTTTCCGCACACACTATGGTTTGGTTTAATCCCTTAGTTTATTTCTTCTGGTTACTAT
>JAHHRP010000041.1 GCA_020025735.1 Evtepia sp. | reverse complement strand
GCAAATACAATATGGTTAGGTGTTGCCTCGCCGTATATGGGTTTTGATGATCTGCGTTGGTTTTTCAGGCAGATGGGTGATTTTGAGAAGTATGCGCCCGTTCTCTTATTCTCTTCATATAGTGCTGCTTGATTTTTTGCACCTTTTGAATATAATAAGTAATGGACTTAGGTTTCAAAAGCACATTGAAGATCATCAATCGTACATCATATATCAAATGATGCCAAACTTTGTGCAGCGATAAAAAACACATAATTGTGAAATGGGCACTCTCTTGCTGGGATGCCCATTTTTGCTAAAATGGATTCAGAGATTAAAGTGTTAGATAAATCAAAGTTTTATGAATACTCCTGCCACTCATTCCCATTTCCAGACAGTCAGCGTATCGGCATTTTTCAATCTGTCCCGTTGGGATTGTGAATGATACTCTAATAATGGTGTGCAAAAGCACGAAAGAAGGTAATTTAAATGAAAAAATCCCACAAAAAGTGTTGGATCATTCTGGTTGTCATTCTGCTGGTGATCCTCCTGTTGTTTTTGGGCGGCTCCTGGTTCATTGGTAGACAGATCGTCATGGCCTCTACCAATCTGGTGACCAACGAACAGACTATGGCCGTCATCAAAGAGGCGTGGGCATTAGAAAACTTTGACGAGGCTACCTTCCGGCAGACCTATTCCATCGAAACTGGGGCCACAAAGTCCTCCATGGAGGACGAGCATTCAGTGCCCTTCGACCTCATCACCGCCGAGGGCAATGAAAACTGGGTGGTAATGGCCCATGGTATGATGGGCAGCCGGTGGACCAATTATCCGACCGCCATATTTTTTCTGGAAAACGGCTATAACGTCCTGACCTACGACCAGCGCAGCTCTGGAGAGAATATGGCCAAGGTCTCTACTTTCGGTGTGTGGGAAAAATTTGATCTTATCGACTGCATCACCTATGTGAAGAACCGGTACCCTGAGGCAAAGCTGGTTGTCTGGGGCGAATCCTTCGGCGGAGCCACTGCCCTGCTGGCCTTGGCCCATGAGGATGTTCAGGAGAATGTGGATGCCCTGGTTTTAGACTGCCCTGTGAGCAGCATGGCATACATGGTGCAGATGTCCATGGAGGAAATGGAAATCCCTCTGCCTATGTCCTATCTGCTGACCTGCGGCGACTGTGCCACCCGTGCGGAGCTTGGCTTCGGCTATGACGACGCGGATTGCGCCAAGGCCGCCGAGCAGATTACCGTTCCCACCCTAGTCTTCCGAACCCTGGCAGACGAGGTCACCCCGTCTTTCATGGGGCAGGAGATCTATGACCATCTAGCATCTGAACAGAAGATCCTCTACACCGCTGAGGACTGTGAACATGTTAAAATCCGTGTTTACGAGCCGGAAGCCTATGCCGCACAGCTCCGGGAGATCCTGCCCTAAAGCCAGCGTTTCTGACTCGGAGAACCATTGAAATTCGCGTCGGATACAGGAATTAGAACGAGAACATATCAAAGGGCCGGTCTCGGATGAGACTGGCCCTGTTTAATTTGTAGTTGATCCTCTGGCATGGTGATCCTCTTTTTATATATAAGGTATGAAAATGCCAGACATGGATGAAAAATCGTTGACTTGAATATCCTGGAAGGGTATGCTATACTTGCCTTTGTATGAATCCACAGAAGTTTTGTGGAATTTCCGGCGAGAAGGGTGTTTTCTCTTCCGCATTGCGCCTGTATCCGTTGGCGTATGTGGAAGGGATCGGAGAAGATGCCCACCACAGAATGGATCGAATAACGCAGAGAAAACATACCGACAGGAACTCCTGTCGGTATGTTCTGACATTATCTGTCCCCCGATAGGTTATCTTAGCCATGAGGGGAACCATTGGAGCAGCTATGGAAACCATTACAAGCAGAACAAATCCCCTGATTACTCGCATCCGCAAGCTAACAACAGACCGGAAACTCCGCCGAAAAGAGGGCGTGATGGTGTGCGAGGGCCCCAAAATGCTGGAGGAAGCCTTGCGGTGGGAGGCAAAGTTAGAGACGGTCCTTTGGCAGAATGGCTGTCAGAACCAAGACCGACTTCCTAAGACGGTGCGTCAGGTGGCAGTGCCGGGAGATTTGCTGCGATCTTTGGCCCCAACCCAGACTCCTCAGCAGGTCCTTTTCCTGTGCGCCATGCCAGAGTATGGAATGCCAGAAGCCCTTCATGGGTGCCGGTATCTGGTGCTGGATGGCTTGCAGGACCCAGGCAATGTCGGGACCCTTTGGCGCACGGCAGATGCCTTTGGGGCACACGGTCTGATACTCCTGCCTGGCTGCGCCGACCCCTGGAGTCCAAAGACCCTGCGGGCTACCATGGGAGCTTGCTTCCGTCTGCCTGTGTGGGAGGGAACGCTGTCGGAACTCCTGGTGCGGCTGCGCCAGGCAGAGCTGCCCTTGTATGCCACTGCCTTGCAAGAGGACACCGTGGACATTCGAGGGCTCTCTCTGTCCCAGGCTGCGGTGGTGATTGGCAGTGAGGGACGCGGGGTGTCCCCAGAGGTCCTGGCTGCCAGCCAAAAGACCATTAAGATCCCCATGACCAACCGCTGTGAGTCTCTCAATGCCGCTGCCGCTGGTGCGGTAGTGCTTTGGCAGATGGGGTTTGCCAGTGGGGAAATAACGTAAGGGAAAAAAACAAAGGAGGCAGCGGCATGAGCAACCTGCGTCACTGGCTGTGGTTAAGCACCCGGGGGCCTTCTCCGGGGATGTATGCTGCCCGGCTGATCGAACAGTTTGGCACCCCGGAGCAGGTGTATTATGCAGATGAAAAAGCCTATGATGCGCTGGAAGGCATCCCGCGGAAAGTTTGTCAGGCATTGGCAGACAAGGATCTCTCCCAAGCAGATGAGATTCTGGCACAGTGTGAACAACGGAATATCACAGTGCTTACCTGTCAGGATGCGGCCTATCCTCAGCGGTTAGCCCAGCTGGACAGTGCGCCCTGTGTGCTGTATGTCAAAGGGACGCTCCCGCAGATAGACCAAGAGGCGGCCATCGCCATTGTAGGTGCCCGGGAGGCCAGTCCCTATGGCATCATGGCGGCTGGTCGGATGGGACTGGATCTGGCACGGCAGGGTGCTGTGGTGGTAAGCGGCAGTGCCCGTGGGGTAGATGCTGCGGCTTTGAAGGGGGCCTTGCGTGCCGGAGGCCGTGTAGTCTCTGTGCTGGGCAACGGCATTGATGTGATCTATCCTTCCTACCACCGGGATCTGTATGAGGATGTGGCTGCCGCAGGGGCTTTGCTCAGTGAGTATCCTCCTGGAACGCCGCCTACGGGCACAAATTTTCCGGTGCGAAACCGGCTCATCGCCGGGTTGTGCCTAGGTGTGATGGTGGTAGAGGGAAGGGAGACCAGTGGCTCCCTGATTACCGCCCGATGGGCGCTGCAAGAGGGCCGAGATGTATTTGCCATTCCTGGTGGGATCGACGCTCCCTTGAGTCAGGGTCCCAATGGCCTGATCCGACGGGGAGAGGCCAAACTGGTCCAGGATGCCTGGGATGTGATCGAGGAATACCAGGATCTCTATCCTGATAAACTTCGTCTGCGAAGTCCCCTCTCTCAACAAACTGCCAAAGCCCGGCTGGCTGGCGATTCTGCACCACCAGTTCGGCCCGCCGCAGCCCGGCCCGCTGCTCGAGCACCACTTCCTGTTGTGGAGCAGGAGGAAGAGGTGCCGCATCGCCTGGTGATCGACTTGGAGAAAGATCCAGAAGCGTTCCCTGACGATCAGATTGCCCTGCTCCGGGCATTGCAGAAAGGAACCTGTACTGCCGATGAGTTGGTGGAGGAGACAGGGATTCCTGCTCGGCGTGTCCTGTCGGCCTTGACGCTCCTGCAAGTGCGGCAGATGGTATGTGAAGAGAATCGACGCTTCACGACGATGGTGGAGTTAAAAGAAAGCAACAGATATCCAGAAAAGGATTGAACATAGAGGGACCGATCGGCTCAGTGGGGGCGAATGCGGTCCGTAACTGCAGTGCCGGTGGATGCGCCGGCCTATCAAGAATTCGGAGGGAATCGAGTGGCGAAATCAAATTTAGTCATCGTAGAGTCACCGGCCAAAGCAAAGACCATTGGAAAATATTTGGGAAATACCTATCAGGTCTTGGCCTCCATGGGACATGTTCGGGATCTTCCTAAGAGTAAAATGGGGGTGGATCTGGAAAACAACGACTTCGAGCCCCACTATCAGCCCATCAAAGGCAAGGAAGAAACCATTGCCGAACTGAAAGATGCGGCAGATCACAGTGAAAAAGTCTATTTGGCTACCGACCCGGACCGGGAAGGGGAGGCCATTTCTTGGCACTTGAAAGAACTGCTGGAACTGCCAGAGAGCAAGACCAGCCGCGTGACCTTTAACGAGATTACCAAAAAGGTGGTCACAGAGAGCATTGCTGCGCCACGAGAGATCGACCAGAATCTGGTGGATGCCCAGCAGGCCCGGCGGATTCTGGACCGAATCGTAGGGTATGAACTCTCCCCCCTTTTGTGGAAGAAGATCCGTCGAGGATTGTCTGCTGGCCGGGTGCAGTCCGTGGCTACGCGACTGGTGGCCGAGCGAGAAGAGGAGATCCGGGCTTTCGTGCCTCAGGAGTATTGGACCTTAGAAGTAATCCTCAACCGAATCGCACCCAATCAGGGCAGCTTCCGCACGCAGTTTTATGGCCGGGAAAAGAAGATGGAGCTGACATCCAAGGAACAGGTGGACGAGGTTCTGGCTGCTATTGCAGAGGCTCCCTTTGTGGTCAGCAACATCAAGCGTCAGGATAAAAATCGTTCCCCGGCCCCTCCGTTTATTACCAGTACCCTCCAGCAGGAAGCGTCTCGGAAGCTGAATATGAGTCCCCGGCGAACCATGTCCATTGCCCAGCAGCTGTATGAAGGCGTGGACATCGAGGGAGAGGGGACCGTAGGTTTGATTACCTATATGAGAACCGACTCCCTGCGCCTGTCTGATGAGGCAGTAGCAGCTGCGCGGTCCTTTGCCGGGGCACGGTACGGCCAGGAGTATTTACCGGCAGCACCCCGCCAGTTCAAAACCAAGGCAGGGGCACAGGATGCCCACGAAGCCATCCGACCTTCTAATGTGGCCCTGACACCAGAAAGCATTAAGAAAGATCTGACAGCAGAGCAGTTCCGCCTGTATAAGCTTATCTGGAGTCGTTTTCTGGCCAGCCAGATGGCAGCGGCCGTCTATGACAGCTTGGGCATTGAGGTGACCAGTGCTGGATATGTCTTTAAAGCCAGCCGCTCAGAGGTCAAATTCCCTGGCTTCCTGGCGGTCTATGAGGAGGGACGGGACGATGATGGGGAGGAAGTCCAAACCCGTTTGCCCAACCTTCAGGAAGGAGAATCCCTGACCAGGGGAGAGACAAAGCCAGAACAGAAGTTCACACAGCCACCCACCCGATACACAGAGGCCACACTCATCCGGGCCTTGGAGGAAAAAGGGATCGGGCGTCCTTCTACCTATGCCCCTACCATTACCACGATCATGAACCGAGAATATGTGGTCAAGGATGGAAAATATCTCCACACAACGCCTCTCGGTGAGGTGGTGACAGGTCTAATGAAGGATAAGTTCCATGATATTGTGGACTATGACTTTACCGCTGACATGGAAGGCCGTTTGGACAAAGTGGAGAGCGGAGAGGAAAACTGGAAGAAAGTCTTGCAGGACTTTTATCAGGATTTTCATCAGGAACTGCTCCAGGCAGAAAAAGATCTGGATGGCACCCGGATCAAGGTCCCCGATGAGGTTTCTGACGAGATCTGTGACCTGTGTGGGCGACAGATGGTGGTGAAATCTGGTCGGTTTGGCCGCTTTTTAGCGTGTCCTGGGTTCCCGGAGTGTACCTTCACAAAACCATTGGTGATCGAGATGCCTGGTAAGTGTCCCAAGTGTGGAAGCAGGCTGCTGAAAAAGACCTCGCGGAATGGATATACTTATTATGGCTGCGAGCGCAATGGAGATAAGCTGGGCCGGGCTTGTGACTTTATGACTTGGGATGTGCCCGTGAAGGAAACCTGCCCTGAGTGCGGCTGGACGATGTTTAAAAAGTCTGGTCGTGGATTTAAGAAACCGTTTTGCATCAATGCCTCCTGCCCCGCCTTTGTTCCTGAGGAGAAGCGGGGAGGGTACAGAAAGAAAAAGACGGAGGAAGCCAAAGTCGAAGGACAAGCTGTGCCGGAGGAGGCCAAGGACGAGGGAAAGAGCGGAAGCAAAAAGTCGGCGGCGAAGAAAACCACGGGGAAGAAGACCACCGAAAAGAAAACTGCGCCCAAAAAGACCACAGTGAAAAAGACAACGACCAAAAAAGCTGCAAAGGCTGTGGAGGAAGAGAAACAAACGGAGGAGAACCATGAGTGAGATGGTGACCGTTATTGGAGCGGGTCTTGCTGGGTGTGAGGCTGCCTGGCAGTTGGCGAAACGAGGATTCCCTGTGACGTTGTGGGAAATGAAGCCAGAGAAAAAAACCCCAGCCCACCATGCTGACCTGTTTGGTGAGTTGGTCTGCTCCAACTCTCTGCGCTCGGATCAGTTGGAAAATGCAGTTGGCCTGCTCAAAGAGGAACTGCGGCGGTTGGATTCTCTGATTCTTCGTTGTGCCGATGAGCACCGGGTGGCCGCAGGAGGAGCGCTGGCGGTGGATCGGACGGCGTTTGCCCAGGCCATTACCCAAACCGTGTGCAGCCATCCCAACATTACTGTTAAGCAGGGAGAAGTCACAGCGCTGCCTGAGGAGGGACAGGTTATCGTGGCCACAGGCCCGCTGACCTCAGATGCCTTGGCTGAGGAGATTGAAAAGCGGTTTCCTCAGGGAAAGTATCTGCATTTTTATGATGCCGCTGCGCCTTTGGTCTCTTTTGAAAGTATTGATATGAACAGTGCTTGGTTTGCCTCCCGATATGATAAAGGGACAGCAGATTATATCAACTGTCCTATGACACAGGAGGAGTATCTGTCCTTTTGGCAGGAGCTTCGGTGCGCCAAAGAGGCTCCCGTCCATGGGTTTGAAGACAAAAACGTGTTTGAAGGCTGTATGCCCGTAGAGGTTATGGCGCGGCGGGGAGAACAAACGCTATGCTATGGCCCCTTAAAACCCAGAGGACTTCGGGACCCAAAGACAGGACAGGAACCCTATGCTGTGGTCCAGCTGCGGCGGGATAACGCTGCTGGCAGTATTTACAATCTGGTGGGGTTCCAGACGCACCTGACGTGGCCAGAACAAAAGCGGGTCTTCTCCATGATCCCTGCGTTAAGGCAAGCAGAGTTTGTCCGTTATGGGGTCATGCACCGCAATACCTATCTGGATTCCCCACGGCTGCTGGACCGCTATTATCGGGTACGGACGCAGCCGCACCTGATATTTGCCGGACAGATCACTGGAGTGGAGGGATATGTGGAGTCCACTGCCTCGGGCTGTTTGGCAGCGTTAGAACTGGCTCATCGGCTGGAGGGCAGTCCGCCGATTGATTTTCCACAGGAGACTGCTATTGGTGCTTTGGCGCTGTATGTGAGCAATGAGACAGTGGAGCAGTTCCAGCCCATGAATGTGAATTTTGGTATCATGCCTCCCCTAGGGTACCGGGTCAAGGGAAAGCGGAATAAGAATGCAGCCCTGTCCCAGCGGTCTTTGGAAATTCTGGGGGAGATGGGATACCAGGAACCAAGAAAGAAGGCGTAACCGATGAAAATTATTGTGGATGCCATGGGAGGAGACAATGCCCCTCAGGCACCAGTAGAAGGCGCTTTGCGGGCCATAGAAACACTGGGGATAGAGATTACCCTCGTTGGTCAGACAGAAGAGATCCGTTCCTGTCTGGAAGGACTGGGTCATAAGACCATCCCCCAGGGCCTGGAGATCTCCCAAGCCAGCCAGGTCATTCAGATCGAGGACAATCCTGCCCGGGCATTTAAGGAAAAACCGGATTCTTCCATGACTGTGGGATTGCACCTCCTCAAGGAAGGGAAGGGAGATGCTTTTGTTTCAGCGGGTTCTACCGGAGCGCTGTTGTCTGCGGCAACGCTGATTATTAAGCGTATTCGAGGAATCCGCCGGGCAGCATTGGCACCGGTGGTGCCAAATGCCAAGGGGAACATGGTTCTCATCGACTGCGGTGCCACTGCGGAAGGGACCGCAGAATATTTGCTCCAGTTTGCCTATATGGGTGCTTATTACGCCAAACGGTTTTTGGGCATCTCTGAGCCGCAGGTCGCCCTGCTGAACATTGGGGCCGAACCCAGCAAAGGCATGGACCTGCAAAAGGAAGCCTACGCACTGCTCACACAGGCCCATGAGGAAGGGCGTCTCCACTTTGTGGGGAATATTGAGGGGCGGGAGGCCATTAGTCAGGGTGTGGATGTGCTGGTGACCGATGGTTTTACTGGTAATATTTTCCTGAAAACGGTGGAAGGTGCTGCGTCTTTGTTTGGCAATGCCCTGAAAGAGATGCTTTTGAGCAGCGTGAAGAACAAGATGGCTGCCCTTATGCTAAAAAATAGCATAGGAGAGTTTAAAAAGAAATTTGACCCCAACGAGGTGGGGGGCACAGCACTGCTGGGGATTTCTCAGCCCGTCATCAAAGCCCATGGCTCCTCCAATGGTTATGCGTTCTTCAATGCCATCCGTCAGGCCAAGGTAGTTGCCCAGGAAAACATCGTGGAGGATATTGCTGCTAATGTGGCTTACATGCGGCTGAACCAGAAAGAGGGATAATTTTTCTACTTTGCTATTGACAGAAAGTAAAATAGACCCTATATTTAAAATATAGCATTGACATCATCATCGAATTCCCAGAAGGAGCGGTAGGCAATGATTTTAGAGAAATTGCAAAGCTTAATTGCAGATCAGTTGGGGGTAGATGGCGCAAGCATCACCATGGACACCAACTTTGAGGAAGATCTGGGTGTGGATTCTCTGGATATCGTAGAGCTGTCCATGGCCCTGGAAGAGGAGTTTGACATCGGCGAGATGAGTGAGGAAGATCTGGCCACCATTAAGACGGTGGGAGATTTGGTCCGCTACTTACAGGGTAAACTCGATATGTAAGGCGGATAAGAACTCTGTTCCAGTTCCTGCCGGGAGAGGGCGCTTGTGCGGCCTCCCGATTGTCTACTGCTTCGTGCGGCGGCGATTGTATTTTAGTTCCTGACAGCCTGCAACCCCCGTCCGATGGCCGGGGGTTGTCTGTTAATTTAAGGGGGAAAAGCATGAAGACATTGGAAGAAAAGATCGGCTATTCCTTCCGGGACCGGCGGTTGCTGGAAAATGCGCTCACTCACAGCTCCTACGCCAATGAACACCGGACGGCAAAGGTACCCAGCAATGAGCGGTTGGAGTTTTTAGGGGACTCCATCCTGGGATTGGTCGTGGCAGATCATCTTTATCGTACCCGTCCCGACTTGCCGGAAGGGGATTTGACCCGGATTCGTGCGGCGTTGGTGTGTGAGAGTAGTCTGGTAGAGGTGGCCCGAGGACTGGATTTGGGCAGTTACCTGAAGCTGGGCAAGGGAGAAGACCATGGCGGCGGTCGTGCCCGACCCTCTATTCAGGCCGACGCTGTGGAAGCAATGTTGGCTGCGGTATATTTGGATGGGGGGATTGGTCAGGCAAGAAAACTCATCCATAAACTGATTCTGAATCAGGAGGCGGCACGCACCGCTGCTGGACGGGACTATAAGACTGCGTTGCAGGAACTGGTCCAGCGGGAGAGTGGTCAGATCCTTTCCTACCATCTGATGGGAGAGAAGGGGCCAGATCATGACAAGATTTTTGCCATGGAAGTTCTCCTCAATGGACAGACGATTGGTGCCGGGCAAGGCAGAAGCAAAAAGGAAGCCGAACAGGCAGCTGCGAAGACAGCTGTTTTGAGGTTGGAAGGAACGCAGCCGTGAAAAAGAACACACGAAATATCATTCTAGCTCTGGTGCTGCTGGCTGTTTTGATCGTCATTCCATTTTGGCCCAATCTGCGCCAGACCTTCCACCAGGAGGACTCATCAGCAACAAATATCTCCTGCACAGTGAGCGTGACCTGTCAGGATCTCTCGCTGGTGGCGCAGCTCCAGAACGATGGGATCACACTGGATCAGAACGGTGTGCTGCTTTCTTCCACGATTTCTGTGGGGGAAGGGGAGACGATTCTGGATGCCTTGGAGCAAGCGGCTGAGGAGAAGGCGCTGACCATAGAAACCCAGGGGACCCCAGCCTATGTGACCGCCATTGGCGGTTTGGCTGCCGGAGATCATGGCGATATGTCCGGCTGGACTTATACCGTCAACGGTGAGATGGTGATGGAAAGCTGTGACGTTCAGACGGTTCAGGCAGGGGATGAAATCCTCTGGTCCTATGTGACCAGCTGGGATTAAAATAGACGAACCCCGGACACGCACAGGGAACGTGTCCGGGCTTTTGTTTCAAGCAGGAGAAGAAGATGTTTTAGAGAGGGGAGGTTGACTCTGTTGTGAAACGAAAGATCCCAGTGAAGGAATATGGGATGCTGGCCGTGGGTCTGATGATTACTGCCTTCGGGATCGCTTTTTCCATCCAGGCAGGGCTTGGGATTTCTCCTCTTTCTAGTCTGCCCTATGTGGTCAGCCTATCCGCTCCTATGACGGTAGGGGTTGCTACCATTAGCCTGCATATCGTGCTGATCCTGCTGCAAATTTTGATCTTGCGCAGGCAGTATGACCCCATTCAGCTCATGCAGCTTCCAGTGGCCTTAGCCTTTGGCAGCCTGACCGACTTTGGCGTGTGGATGATCCAGGACATCCAGCCGAACTCCTATGTGGGGGCGTGGATACTGTGTCTGATTGGCATTTTGCTGGTGGGGATTGGGGTGGCTTGCCAGGTAGTAGCTGGCGTGGTCACTCTGGCAGGGGAAGGATTTGTCTTGGCAGTCTGCCGGGTAACGGGACTCCCTTTTGGTGGTCTAAAAATCCTCTTTGATGTGACGCTTGTGATAGCGGCCAGTATCCTGTCTATGGTCTTTCTGCATCACCTGGAAGGGGTTCGGGAAGGTACTGTGGCAGCGGCGCTTCTGGTGGGGATGATCGTTAAAAAGATTCAGCCACCTTTGCAGCGATGGTTTCATGAAGGTCTCAGCACCCAAGAGAACCCGAAGAGATAACACAAAACGTGCGTAGAGAGACGAAAAGAGGCTTGACAAAGGGATAGGACAGGTGTTATACTCCACCATAAACCGAAGAATGGGAAGAGTACACAGGTCCTTGCCTTTCCAAGCGAGCTGCGGGTGGTGGGAGCGCAGCAAAGTGTCAGCCAGTGGAATGGTCCCAGGAGGGTAAACTGAACCGGGCGTTGTCCGCAGTAGGGGAGACGGGAAGGCACGCCGTTACCATGTGTCGGCACTTGTTGGAGTGCGATGAGTGGGCGCAGACTGCGCCAAGCCGGGTGGCACCGCAGAAGCATAGGCTTCTGTCCCTGCAAAATGATGCAAGGGACAGGAGCATTTTTTGTTTTTGTCCCGAAATACAGAAAGGAGCCTATTACCATGGCTGCAATGAAAGAGATCCCTTATAAAATTTATCTGGAAGAAAAAGAGATGCCACAGGCATGGTATAACGTGCGGGCAGACATGAAGAATAAGCCAGCTCCTCTCCTGAACCCCACGACTTTCCAGCCTATGACTGCCGAAGAATTGGGACAGGTGTTCTGCCAGGAATTGGTGGAGCAGGAGATGGACAACGATAACGCCAATATTCCGATTCCACAGGAGATCCGGGACTTTTATAAAATGTACCGGCCTTCCCCTCTGGTTCGGGCGTACTGCCTGGAGGAACGACTCCAGACCCCCGCAAAGATCTATTATAAGTTCGAGGGGAACAATACCTCTGGTTCCCATAAACTCAACTCCGCCATCGCACAGGCTTATTACGCCAAACGGCAGGGCCTGAAGGGAGTGACCACAGAAACTGGAGCTGGACAGTGGGGGACAGCACTATCCATGGCCTGCGCTTACCTGAATTTGGACTGCCAGGTGTATATGGTGAAAGTCAGCTATGAGCAAAAGCCCTTCCGTCGGGAGGTAATGCGGACGTATGGCGCATCGGTGACACCTTCGCCCTCAGACACAACTGCTGTGGGCCGAAAGATTTTGCAGGAACACCCCGGTACCAGTGGGTCCCTGGGCTGTGCGATTTCTGAAGCGGTGGAAGCATCCCAAAGCCAGGAGGGGTACCGTTATGTTCTTGGCTCAGTGCTCAACCAGGTCCTTCTGCATCAAAGTGTGATTGGCCTTGAAACAAAGGCTGCGCTGGACAAATACAGCATTAAGCCTGACATTATCATTGGCTGTGCTGGGGGCGGGTCCAATGTGGGTGGTCTCATTTCACCCTTTGTGGGTGAGATGCTCCGCGGTGAGGCGGATTACCGGATCATTGCCGTAGAGCCTGCCTCTTGCCCCAGTCTAACTCGAGGGAAGTTTGCCTATGACTATTGTGATACGGGCAAAGTTTCTCCTTTGGCAAAAATGTATACGTTGGGTTCTGGCTTCATCCCTTCTGCCAGCCATGCCGGGGGTCTGCGTTATCATGGCATGAGTCCGGTGGTCAGCCAGCTTTATCATGATGGACTGATCGAGGCAACTACTGTGGAGCAAACCAAAGTGTTTGAAGCGGCTACCTATTTTGCCCGGGTAGAGGGCATTCTCCCAGCCCCAGAATCCAGCCATGCCATCCGGGTGGCGATGGATGAGGCCATTCATTGCAGGGAGACAGGAGAGGAAAAGACCATCGTATTCGGCTTGACTGGCACAGGCTATTTCGATATGATGTCCTATGAGAGATTTAACAACGGAGAAATGAAGGATACCATTCCTACGGATGAGGACTTGGCACAGGGCTTCGCTGGTTTGCCTAACGTGGACTGACCCAAGAA
>JAHHRP010000040.1 GCA_020025735.1 Evtepia sp. | reverse complement strand
CAAAGGGTTTTTTTCTTGACAAAGTACCTCTCACCCTTTATAGTTAGCCTATGCTAACAATTTGAGTTCCCCTTGGGTTGTCCCCCAGGGGTCTCCCTTTTTTTGATCATCCTACGTCCGCAAGGACGTAAAAAAGCCCCATGTGTTAGCCTTCGCTAACAAAGAAAGGAGATTTCCCATGAGTGTCGTCATTTTGGGCGGAAATGAGTGTATGGTCCGCAAATACAAAGATCTGTGTCAATCCTATCAGTGTTCTGCAAAGGTAATCCCGAAAATGGGAGGCACCCTCAAAAATCGCCTGGGGCGGCCAGATCTGTTGGTCATGTTCACCGATACCATTTCTCACAAAATGGTCCAGAACGCCCTCAACGAAACCCGCGGCCAGGGTACCGTTATCGTTCGCTCTCGTTCCAGCTCCATGTCTGCCCTGGACAGCATCCTGGAAACCCACGCCGGAGGGAAAAACTAAACCTATGTCTGTGGATTATGTCATCCGCCATGCCGCCCCCACACTGGCCGGAATCAAAACAGGCAACCTGTTTCCCTGCACTTTTTCCTCTCTCCAGGATATGGTTCAGGATTTGCGTGCCATCAATCGCGTCCTAGTCCCGCGGGGACTTCGATTGCTTCCGCTGCGCTGTCGGGCTGGGCGCGCATTGCTGTACCTCTTCCGCCCAGCAGCCCTCTCCAGGGATCTCTCTCGGGACGCAGCACGGCAGCTGCTCCAGCAGGTGGGCTATGAATCCTTGGACCAGCCTGCCTGCTTGCGGGAACTCACCCGTCGGCTGAGAGCAGACAGCACCTTCCCCCACGAGATCGGCCTGTTCCTTGGCTATCCCCCTGAAGATGTCAAGGGGTTTATTACCCACCAAGGCAAGCACTGTAAATGCGTCGGCTGCTGGAAAGTCTATGGCGACGAAGTTGCCGCTCAGCAGCGCTTTGCCGCCTATCGCTCCTGCACCGATAACTATTGTCGCCGCCGGGCAGGCGGTGCCTCTCTGGAGGGCCTGACCGTTACCACGCGCTTGGCCCATTAGAACGGAGATCCCAAGGAAGGCCTCCCCTTTCGACGGGATCTCCTTTTTCTGTTTTATTCTCGCCTTTCTGTTGACTTTTATTAAAATATTTCCTACAATACTACAAGACAACCAACGTCTCCCTACCAATTGCAGCCCCATCGGGTCTGCATCCATTTTATGAGAAAGGGGGCAATACCCTTGCCTGAACATACCAACCCCCCCGGAAAAAGCAATGCCACAGCCAGCTTGGTCCTAGGTATCATCTCCGTGGTTTTCTGTTTCTTCGGCTATTCCGCCGTCCTCTCCGTGATTTTAGGCATCATCGGTTTGGTTCAAGCCAGTAAATCTAAGGAGCTAGGCTATGAAGATGGCAGCCGCACTGCGGGCTTCATCCTCTCCTTGATTGGTCTGATCGGCGGCGCATTGGCTTTCACCGCCTGTGTGGCCTGCATCAGCTTTGCCGGAATTGCCAGCACCTATCCCTATTGATTCTTCTTTCGACTGCCTATGGCGCCGAAGTCCAGAGGACCTCGGCGCCATGCTCTATTTTATGCTTATGATACCTTTTCTCTCCCTGGGAACTCTCACTCTTCCCACATACAGCCTCATGGCTCTCCTGGGCGCAGCCGCAGCCTGGCTCTACTTCCACCAACGATGCAAAACACGGAAAGAAAACCCCGGCCGGACTGAACAAGCCTTCTGGTTTGGAATGTTGGGCGCACTGGCGGGGGGTAAGGTCCTCTATCTCCTTCCCCATCTACCTCAGCTTGCCGCAGACCTCCCCTTGCTCTTCTCTCTGCCAGAACTTTTCTATGCCCGCTATCTCTCCGGGGGCTTCGTCTTTTATGGCGGCCTGCTGGGCGCACTGGGGACTGTGTGGCTGTTCTGCCGCCAGCGCAAGATCTCCTTCCCAATGCTCACCACAGACTTGATCCCTGCCATTCCTCTCTTCCACGCCTTCGGTCGGGTGGGGTGCTTCCTAGCCGGGTGCTGTCACGGTATCCCTGCCCAGGAAGGATGGCTCAGTGTGGTCTTTCACGCCTCTCCTGTCGCTCCCAACGGGGTTCCGTTGGTCCCAGTGCAGCTGTACGAAAGCGCCGCCTGCCTCCTCCTCTTCCTTCTGCTGGATCGTCTGGTCCGTCGCGGATGGCAGGGAGACTGGCTGCTGCTGGTTTATCTAAGCCTCTACGCCCCACTCCGCTTCGTCCTAGAGTTTTTCCGCGGAGATGCCGCACGAGGCTTTCTGGGGCTACTATCCACCTCTCAAACCTTGGCCTTGATTACCCTGGTCGTCGCGCTACCTCTATTGGTAAAAAAAAGCCGAGGACGGCAACAGCGATAACTCGCCTGCTTCCTCGGCACCATTTTTATTTCTCGTTCTTTCCAATCATCCGATATCCTTGCATACTAACCAATGCAAACAACATGGGAATGACCGCATAGCCAGTGTTCACTCGTCCATCATGAAGAATCACATATCCCCCGCCCACAATGCAGAGAACAGCAAATAGCATTGTTAGAACCAATAGCACTTTCTTCATCATGTACCCCCATCCTCTCTTCTCTGAACAGATGGTCCCATCTTTTTGTCGATCAGAAACACATTTCCCCGTGTATACATTTTAATTCTATCTGATAAAACGCACCCTGTCAAGCACACCATTTGAGACACCCCCACCTATTCCACAAAAATGCCGGGCGCACTGTAACGCTTCACAGTGCGCCCGGCAATCTATTTTATAGATCAATTTGCTCTGACAAAATCTCCTGGTCCATGCGCTCCAGCACACGGACGCATTCTACGACATATCTGCCTACCGCAGTCTCCTCAGAAAACTGCACTCCATATACACCAGATTTCATAATGTCATAAAGCGCTTCCACTTCCCCAATCGTGGGAAGCGGCTTCGTCTCCATATTTTTCAGCACCTGTGTGGCAAGGAATACCTTTACATCAAAATACAGTGCTTTTTCAATGATGTACCGCTGGAATCGCGGAATTTTCTCAATCCCAATATCCGTGGAGAGATCGCCCCGATCAACCAAGATATAGTTTACCAAAGGAAGAATCTCATTGATCTGCTCTACGGCATCCGTCGTCTCAATTTTGGAAATTACCTGGGTGTCCCCACCAATCATAGCCTGCGCTTCCCGCACGTTTTCTGCGCTCCTGACAAATGACAGACCTACATATTCCAGCTTATACCGGTTAGATAGGTCAATCAGCTGCCGATCCTTCTCAAACAGGAAGGGAATGTCTTTGTGAATCCCACGCACATGCACGCCCTTATTGTTGATGAGCACACCATCCGACTTGGAGAGAAAGACGATCTCTTCCGCATCCGCAGACACCACTTCAAACTCAAACATACTATCGTTGGCCCAAGCTGTCATCCCCGGCTTTAGATGACGGTAAAACGCAGGATAGTTGAACTGATCGCCTTTGAGGGAAAAGACCTTTCCCTTCTCCAGGGGAATTCCAACATCAATGTTCGCCGTGCGAACCTTATTGCCGGGGAGGTCCAGCAAAATTGGTGCCCCAGGAATCTGCTTGCGAATGTTACAGATGGACGCCTCAATCTCTTCCAGAGAACCGTGCGCCCCATTGATCCGATAGATATTTTTGTCGCTGTGTACTGCCGACAGAGGAACTTCCTTCCCCAATGCAGGACCTGTGGTCAAAATATAGCGTTTCATAGAGACACCCCTTTTTATCCTTGTAATTGTTCAAATACGTTCGGGTCCAAATGCTGCTGGTACCGCAGCCAATACCCTGCCAGCATCGAAGAAAGCATGGTAAGCAGAATGAGCACCGTAAAAAACTCAATGTTAATGATCTGTGCAGAAAACGCCACGGTGGCCAAAACAATACCAGGTCCTCCTCGCGCATTCATGGTCACGGCAAAGTTGATCACGGTTCTGCGCGGCAACTTTGTAAACCATAGCACCACAATGGTACCAATGGCTTCCAGCCCAAAGGCAACGACAAAAAAGATCAGGAATCGCACCAGCGAAAAGTGGTGCAGCAAGTTGAGCTGAATCCCCACCAACGCAAAATAGACTGGCACAAAGAAGGAGAAGGAAAAATCTGCTACGGCCTGCATACGTCGGCTGGCATTCGGATCTTTTTGCGACAAGGCTTTGACGATATAGCCCACCAGAAATGCCGTATACATCATGTTAATGCCAGCACGCTGGAGCAATGCCGAAAACAGCAAAAGCGCAATAAAACTGATGGTATAGAAATCTGTGGTTCGGCTTTGTGTACGCAGCTGACCTTCCAACTTCATGGACAGCCACTGGACCAGCGCAAAAAGGCCACAGGTCGCAATCACTACAATAAACAGCGGACCAAATTTTACAGCACCAGTGGTTGCAATGAGCGTGGCTGCATTGAGCATGATCCACAAACACAAATCCTGAATGGTGGATACTGTCAGGACGGTATTGGCAAAGGGCGTGTTCATGATCCCCATATCAAAGAAAATTTTAGAGATCACAGGGATTGAAGTAATGGCCACCCCAATGACGAAAACCAACAGGAAAGACACACTCTCTCCGCGCTCCCCAATGAAGTACGGCTGAAAGATTCCTGCAAAGGGAATGGCACCCAGAATGGGCAGCACGGTGGCCCCCACAAACACCAGAGATACCAACCGTCTGTGTTCTTTCCCCAAGGCGAGCTTCGTGTTGAAGCCAGAGGAAAACATCAGAAACAGCAGACCAAGCTGATAAAAGAGATTCAGCACTTTCCCTTCCTCTGGATAGGCCATGAAGATGCTCTCCATCGCATCGGGGAAAAAATAATAGAGGAAAGTGCCGCCGAAAATCATTCCCCCTAAAATTTCACCAATTACTTTCGGCGCATGAATCCACTCCATCAGTCGCCCACAAAGATATGCGCTGGCCAACAACAGCGCCAGGGCCAGGAACGTTGAAAAAATATCCTGTGCCGCCAATGTTTCCAATAACATCTGGAATTCCTCCTTTTCTTGACAAAAGTCAGTCTAGCAGAGTTCTGAATGAAAAGGAAGGTATTGCCCAGACCTTTGGCCGCCTTCCAAGAAAAGAGGAAAATCGACCTTATCTTGCCTGAATGATCTTATAAATGCGTGAAATGCTCAGGTCATATTTCCGGGCAAGATCCGAGACTTCATACTTACCACTGTAAAAATCGTCCCTAATCTGCAAATTTCGTTCTTCCCGATCCAGAGGGCTTCCATTGGCGGGAAAGTATACTGTGGAACCACCCAAATCCGAGATAATCTTCTCATATAAAGGCTCGCCTACCAATGTGCGCAGCCGCTTCAGAGCAAATTGCGAATTCACTGGATAAACACCTGCTCACAGGCCAAGATGGCCTCAAAAACTTCGCGGCGCAGCATCATCTCGTCTGGGATACACCCGTCTTTGATGTATTGGCGGATGATGGTACCACTAATTTCCACACGATGGGTTCGGTAATGATCACAATGCTTGTCTGTGACCACCTGCTTACACTTGGTGCAGTAGTATGGCTCACGGGTTAAGAGCAGTGCAATCCCCAGGTCATGCTCCTCAGACAGCTTTCGTGCCAGTGCATGGGCATCATAAGGACCATAGTAACCTCCTACGCCAGCATGATCCCGCCCGATAATAAAATGGGTGCAGCCCAAATTGCGGCGAATGATGGCGTGAAACACAGCCTCACGGGGGCCAGCGTAGCGCATTTGGGTTTTCAGCCCTGCAATGTGGACACGCTCCTTGGGGTAAAACTGTGCAATCATCGTGTGGTAGGCAGCCATCACTGCCTCCTGGGTAAAATCCCCCTTCTTCTTCCAGCCCACAATGGGGTTGATGAACAGACCATCGCACAGCTCCAAGCCGATGCGCTGGATGTGTTCATGCGCTTTATGGATCGGATTCCTTGTCTGGAACCCTACCACAGTCTTCCATCCCTTTTCTCGAAAGACCCGTTTTGTGTCCTCTGGCTTCAAGGCATCTTCCAACAGAGTCTGATCCAGCAGTTTTGTCGGTCCGCCCACACGCCAAGGCGTGCGATGCAGCTCTTTATGGGCTCCGGGATGGGCCTCGTCATCGGTGCCAAACACAGCTTGAATGTCTTCCCGCTTGACCTCAAACACACTCTCCACCGTCAGTTCCGCCACAATCTGCTCTCCCACCGTCAGGGCCAGAGAATGACCTGGACGAAGGCTGCGCCACAGCGTTTCCTCTACGTCCAGTGTAATAGGGATGGGGAACACCTGACCATCTGCTAAAGTACACTGGTCTACTACACTGCGAAAATCCTCTGCCCCCATAAATCCCTTCAAAGGGGCCAGCAATCCGGTTTCAATGTTGATGAGATCCTGCAAAGTCTCTTCGTTAATGGCAGTACGCATGGGTTCCTCCTTACAGACCACTTTCCGTGCTGGGCAAGTGCTCAATGTAGTCGATGACAGCCTGGAACGTCTCTTCCTCCGTCATCTGGTCTACCTCCAGCACCAGGTCAGGGTGCTTAGGCTCGTCAAAGGAAGCATCCAGGCCCACAATCTGTGTCTTGCCCAGATTGGCCTGATAGACCCCCTTTACATCATTCTTCATGCTGATTTGCAGGTCTTTCTTCAAATAAATCTCATGATAGCCAGGGATTTTCCGGCGTGCCAGCGCCCGAAGATGCTCCAGAGGACCAATGTTGCAGATGATGCCAAACGTCCCTGTGCGGTCCAGCAAGTAGGCGCCCAGCATGATTCGCTTGATGTTGGCCTCCCGATCTGCATCGGAGTAGCCCAAGTCCCGATCGAATAGATCCCGCACTTCATCCCCGTCCAGCAAGTAGTTCCGTATCCCCTTTTCGTTCAGATACGTCTCAAGACGGCGGCCAATGGTTGTCTTACCTGCCCCTGAAATCCCAATAAGCCAGAGTATCATTGTCTCGTTCCATCCTTTCTTGTCTGAAGATAGGTCACCAGCGAGAGGGGGCCTTCCACCTGGAGTGACCCGTGCTTTCCTGTCCCGATGGCAATGTCTGGTTTCACCTGCTCACCATGGAAGTCGGAACCAGCAGAGATCAGCAGGCCCAACTCCTCGGCCATCGTCCGATATTCCGTCACCTGATCCGGGGTGTGGGTGCTGTAATAGCACTCCACCCCGGACAAGCCATCCGCTTTCAGCTCTATCAGCAGACTTTTCAGGGATCGCTCCCCCAGTTTTAGCTGCACCGGATGGGCCAGCACCGCTACGCCGCCAGCCTCTCGGATGCGGGCGATGGCCTCTTTGGGGTGGGGTTTCGGACGATCAATGCGCCGAAAGTCATCCGTGTCCAGAAACCGATCAAAGGCTTCCCGTGTGTCGTTTACATACCCTGCCTCCACCATCGCCCGGGCGAAATGGGGGCGGCCAATGACACCCACCACTTTATCCTCTACGGCAGCCCGATCCAGGGGCATTCCCAGCTGGGCCAGCCAGCCGAAAATGCGGTCGGCACGCTCCCGGCGCTGCTGGGCGAAGTCCCGGCAGCAATCGGCCAGCACTGGGTGACCTGGGTCGATCTCGTAGCCCAGGACGTGGAAGTTTCCGTTGATGCCGGGGTACCGGCAGTCCAGCTCAATCCCCCGAAAGAAGGTCAGACCCAGTGCTTCCGCAGCGGCGGCAGCCTCGGCCAGGCCAGCGGTGGTATCGTGGTCGGTGAGGGCTAGTGTGGTCACGCCTGCTTTGTGGGCCAGTGTAACCACCTGAGACGGTGTGTATTGCCCATCCGAGGCGGTAGAGTGAGTATGCAAATCGATCATAGTGTTCTCCTTAGTGATAGAGGGGCTGTTCCAGCAGCGCTGGGTCCAGTTCCAGCAGTTTCATAAAGTGGAGGGGCTGGCCGTTTCGGTTGACAAAGTGAAGGCCTTTTAAAAGGTACTTAATTACATGTCTACGATTTTCCTCCAGGTTATCCAAGTGTTCCTGAAGCGCAGCTTCTTCTGTGTCACCCTTAATCTCTACCCCTGCTTCATCGCTCATTTTCTTGATTGTCGTGTGATAAGCCTCTGGAAAAGCATCCTTTATCATCTGTTGTAAGCAGGTGCAATGTGCAAGTGTATCTTCTATCCACGCTTTATCTACTTCATCTCCCTTGTAGTAGTGAAAATTATAGCCATATTGTGTATATACGTCGTGCATTAGTACTTCCAACAGGGCTCGTTCCGCTGGATCAGCATAGGTATCATAGGTGCGGTACACGGTAGCCGCGTCAAACCCAACGACATTTCCCTCCATCGAGACTGGATTTTTTCCATCTTCACCGGAGCAATAAGTCATACTTTCAGTGTAGGGAATATCAAGAAACGCCGCCAGCGCAGTAAAAGTTGCTTTGGGGTTGAGTTTTCCATCCTCAAAACGCACCAAGACACTGTCTGCAAAGAGGCTATCCTGAGGGCCCACCATAAAGCTTCGATTTAAGATTCTTTGCATAAGAATATCGGGGTATGCCTTTCCATCATCTCTATTTGCCTGCATATATCGAACAGATGCGGCATAGCTAGTGGTGATACGCCGGATCGGAGTGAAAGTCTTAAGATACTTAAAATCCCGGAAAAGAGGACTCTTCTGGATCTTTTCATATTGGGGGGAAGAAAGTATGGCATCTGTTTCTTCCTGATTCAGGTTTAACTCAAAAAATATGTTATAGAAATGAGGTTGGATGAGTAGTGCGGGAACGATACGAGCTGCATGATCCCGCTTGCGATTGAGATTTCCTTTCCCCAAAAACATGGCAACCAACATATCTTTTTCCGTCACATGGCCGAGGCAATGAAGTTCCTGCGCCACAGAGAGGGAGAAGTTTTCCTCAATTACTACTTTATTTTCGTGGTTAAGCTGTTCGCAAAGGCTTTGGATTTCTTCTAATAAGTCATCATAAATGATGGAGGTATAAGAGAGCACATTTGGGTGATCGAACATTATCTCATTAAAGAAATCCCCGCCATTATGGGTAGAGAGCTGGGTGTGCCAGATGAGACGATTCACTTCCCGAATCCCCACCGGCTTTACCGGGTATTGCGAATAATCAATTCCAAAACGGTCCTTAAAGTCAATGGGGTATTGGGCAATCTCATCTTCGATGAGAAAGACAAGTTTTTTCTCTTCCAGAAGGGGGCGCAGATTCAAGCATTGGAGATAAGCGCAGAACGTTCCCCAATCTGTGTAGTGGAGGTAGACATGGTTTTCCCGTCCTACCCACTCGCTTTTTCGCACATTATCATGGAGGTACTCCAATTCATATTGGGAGTACACATCATCAGCCAGTACAGGCTGGTCCAGATTACGGAAAAAATTCCGGGATACTATTGGTGTATTAAAGTTCACATAAGGCCCGAAGATGGCTTCTTTTTTATCAAAAGGCACATAGCCGTTGTCATCATAAGGATAAAAGCGGATGGGCAACTCCTCAAAAGAGAGAAAGTCTTTCCGAAACAGATAGGGATACTTCGCAAGTAGCTTGCAATTTTTTTCGTACCTGATTTGGAGTAATTTTTTATTTGGTTCATAAAACCCCTGCGTCAAGATAGAGAGACACTCCTCTTGAAACCAGTCCCGGTTATAGAGGGATACCAACGCAGTGTACGGGAGCTGCGGGTCAGCCTTAGAAAAGAAGAGATACGCGGCAGCTTCCAGCTCCTCCTGCGCTGCAAGCCCCCCCTGCTCCAACGCTGCGGTATAGGCTTTCTGGGCCGCCTCCTTTTGTCCCAACTCCGCTGCCCGCCGCGCCAAGGTAATCACATCCATAATTCCTCAGTCACCTTTCTATCATTCATTGGAAAAAGGAGGTGGGCAGCGCCCACCCCCCTTTTTTAGTTCTTAGAACTATAATAATATTACGATAGAAAGTTACTGCAACAGCTGCAGCACACCCTGAGGCACCTGGTTGGCCTGAGCCAGCATGGCCTGGGCAGACTGAACCAGAATGTTGTTCTTGGTGTAAGCCATCATTTCCTTGCCCACGTCGGTGTCACGGATGGTGGACTCTGCATCCTGGATGTTCTCCTGCATAACAGAGAGGTTTTTGATGGTGTGATCCAGACGGTTCTGGGTAGCACCCAAAGTACCACGCACCTTGGACACCTCATTGATTGCGTTTTTGATCTTACCAAGGCTGTTCAAAGCATCCCCGGCTTTATCAATTTTAATACCTGTTTTATCAGTATCCGTAGTGGTAACAGCAGCACCAGCTTTTTGAACCCCCAACTTTTCTGCTGACATAGCACCGATTTGAAGAATCAGCTGATTTCCAGTCTCACCATCTGGACCGATCTGGAGCTTAAGCCCGCCTTTACCAACGCCATTAGAAGACAAAGTTGCAGAAGATGCCATTTTTGTTGAAGCACTTGCTGCCAAGTCAATCTTTCCGCCAGAGACACTAAAGGTTTTGAAGTTTGCTTTGTTTTCTGCATCTGCATGCTTGCGGATAGCCTCTTGAATCTGTTCAGCAGTATAAGATGCAGCAGCTTTCGAACCCAGCTTTACAGTGGCTTTTGTACCACCATTGGAACCTGCTAGAGTTACTTTGATCGAGCCAGCAGAGATACCCTTATCAGCAGAAATTTTAACTGCTTGTGCACCGCTCCCGCCAAAAGACAAGTTTACCGTACCAAAAATAGCATCCTTGGAATGGCTGTTAGACAATTCACCGTTGAGCAGCTTAATACCGTTAAAGTTCGATGTGTTAGCAATACGGTCGATTTCTGCGGATAACTGATCCACTTCGGCCTGGAGGTTCTCGCGATCCACTGTCTCACTGTAGGTCCCGTTGGCAGACTGCTCAGCTAGGGCATACATACGATTGAGCATATCATGTACTTCGGTGAGGGCGCCTTCTGCGGTCTGCACCAGGGAGATGCCGTCCTTGGCGTTCTTCTGAGCAACATCCAGACCAGTGATCTGGGCACGCATCTTCTCAGAGATTGCCAGACCAGCAGCATCATCGCCAGCGCGGTTGATCTTGTAGCCGGAGGACAGCTTTTCCAGGTTCTTTGCCAGAGAAGAGGTGTTGTTGGTGTAGTTACGATAGGCGTTCATCGCCATAATGTTGTGTTGGATTCTCATAATTCATTCGGCTCCTTCCAAATGTTAATGAAATTATTCTTTTTTCGGCGTGCCCGAAGATCCTTCCCAGGCACTGGGTGGTGTGCCGCACCTTCCCTCCGCTTTGCGCACAACGGACGAAACACTTGGCACCGTACTATTTCAACCGGCTCGCGAAACCCGGCAGAAACCAAATTTAGGTTGACTATCTCTTTCCCGCTCTCCCATAAGCGGGAACCAGGGACCCTGAAATCGCGCCGGAAACAACCATCGGCTCACGATTCCTGTTGCAGCAACGGTACACCACCCTCTGTCTGCAACAAATCTTTTTTGAGTCCCTTCACTTGTTATATCGGCCCGCTTGTTCAAAAGTTAAGAGGTTTTCCCCTATTTTTTCAAAACTTCCCCTTACCCAGGTTTGCGTGCCACAATAATATCTCGCATGATCGCGTTGTCTACCCGATGGGAAAACTGGTCGTATGGGCCATCCAACAGCACCGCAAACCCTGCATCCTCTAGCAAAGCCGCAAACTGCGCCTTGGGGAAAACATGGGTGTTCCAGGCCAAAACCAGCGCCCCACCAGGCTTCAGCACAGTTTTCCAGGCGGGCAGACAGGTCTGCACCAGCTCTTTCGGACTGCGGGTCAGAGAGGTCCCTTTTTCCCCCGTCACATTACCGTGCTGCACCCCATAAGGCAGATCCCCCACCAGCACATGGAATCGATTCTTGCCATAGAATTGATCTGCATACTTGGCGTTCCCAGATACCATCTCCCAATGCTGGACTCGATGATTCTTCATGTCCTCTTTCTTTTTGGCCAACTCCACAGAATAGTGTTTGGCGGTGAATGCCTTGTTGGGTCCGCTTTGCCTTTGCAGATTGGTTTCATGCTTAACACGCGCAAGTTCCAGATATTTTTTCAAGTAATGATAGCCCTCAGCCGCTGCTTTATCCCCAATCTCAATGCCGCAGCAGTCAAAGCCCATGGTCAGCCCCTCAAAAAGGGTTGTCCCCTTCCCAGCAATGGGGTCCAGCAACACCACTCGCTCTGGTTCCGGCATGGAGCAGGAAGACACCGCCACATTGATCATCATGCGGGTAAACAACTCATTGGTCTTACCCATGTATTTTAACTGACTGCTAAGATTCAGCCCCGTCAGGTCCGCCTGTGGAATCAGCAGCGGACGAAGCAACGACCCTTCCACTTGATACAGCGCAAATACAAACGACAGACGAGAAAGCTTCTCCAAATCCTTGCTCGATAACATCCCTTCAGCAGAAAAAAACAGATAGTAAACCCCCGCCATCAGCTTCCCCTGTACATCATGGGGCGCGCAATCCATTCTCTGCGCCAGAATGGAAAACTCAGCGATGGAAAGGGCTTGGGATGCCTTATAATAGACCCGATTATGCCCTGGATTCAGAAGGAGTGCGTATTGATTCATCATTCACCTCAACCGTGCGCCACTGACCTGTGGCGGTATCCCTTATTTGTATTCTGTGATGGTATCCTCTTTATATATCGTCTGTTTTTTTAAAAACGAAAGGAGGCACAGCATCTTTTCTGGCTATAACAATAACTTCCCCTGAGAGAGTTTGCTGTCTGAGCAACGATATGCTGCAAAGCCAGGTATTCCATCTTCTGTCTGCCCTTGGACAAGCTGATCGCCACCATCCGAAGCTGGAAAATCTCGGCGCTGCTGGATAAGAAGACCAAGGTTGCCGTCAGGATCCCGTCTCCTCTAATGCTCATGTGTCGTAAAGTAACACATAGGACTTTGATGGACAGCTCCCCGCTATTCCAAAAAACAATTTTATGCCCACCATTGACTTTAATATTATTTATGTTATACTAAATAATGT
>JAHHRP010000004.1 GCA_020025735.1 Evtepia sp. | reverse complement strand
TATATAAACTTTAACACCCCAATCGTATCTCGGAACTTTTTCCGGAATCTGGATCAGCCTGTGCTGGCCGATGATGTGTACTCACAGTATGAATTGGAGTATCTCCATGACAATGTACGGAAAAGTGAATACGTAGGACGGGAGAACCATGTCTACCTCCATTACACAGATTGGGAGACATTCTGTGCCTACCTTCAGTGTTTAAATCTTCGGCCACTGCTAGAAGAAAAGAAACTCATCTTCCTTATTGAAGAAGAGATTGCCGAGTATCCCATCGACTTCAAGGAGCGCTTTGGCATTGACTATGAGAAGTACCCAGTAAAACCGGTCGGGATTCGAGAAGTCAACCGTCTCATCTGGCATACCCAGCTATCCACCCACAACGGTGGAGACTTCTTCAACGAGATCTTGTTTGATCACCCTAATGTGCTTTCCTATACGTCTATCATCTATGATGAGATATTAGAGGAGATTAATCATCTTTGCGAACAGATTAACCACGAAAATAAAGTAGTGGTTGAAGAGAACTTTTCCCTCTCTGTGGCGCAGGAGCTCCACTACCTTGGCCATGTGACGAAAAAAGATATGTTGGTTGCTATGTTTTTGGGGAAAGGAAATCTCAATCGTAGCCGGGATAAGGCATCCCGTATTGTTCCTGCATTGCTTCTTCAGCCTCACTTCTATAATATTATTTTCAGCTTAGATCTGGACGAAAAAGAAACAGAAGCTGTCTTATCTTCGCCCCAATACGAAAAGATACAGAAGAGTCCTCTTCTTCAGGATTTTAAGTACATTAAAACGTTCACCCCGATCCGGCGAATTACAACCAGCTATGCTGCGTCTGTTCGGTTTGTAAATAATACCCGCGAAAAAGGTGTTGAGTTCCCGGACATTCTTATGCAGCGGGTGCTGAACCGCAGTTTCATGGTTGGCCCCCAAGATAAACTCTTTGCAGATAGCATGTTGGTGCGTTTTGAGGATGGAAAGCTCAATCCTAAAGCAACCTTTACTGCACTGGCAGCCTTTTTAGATCTTCCCTACACTGAGAGTATGGCCTACTGTTCTGGTGCAGAAGGTAAAAATCCAGTCTCCATGGCAGGTAATGTGGTTGGCTTTGATACTGCTACTGTATATCGCACGTATGATGACTATGCAGATCCCTCTGAACGCGCCCTGATAGAGGTGCTGATGCACGATGTTTACGAGCAATATGGTTACAATTTTCATTACTATAAAGGGGAACCGATTGATGAAGCGTGGATAGAGAACACACTTAAGCATTGTTCTTGTCTGTATCAGATGATAGAAGATGCCTTTCCAGATGCTTATCAGGCTTCAATCACGAAAGCAGGCGACAATATAGGTGTTGAGATCAAAGGCAATACAGAAGCGAATGCTCTTCAGCAATATTTGAGTGACCTGGAGAAAAACCGGCGGCATGTGATCAAGTATCTCCTGAAGGGTCTGCGCTTCGTCAACCGAAATGGTCAGCCCCTCCACTATATGAAACAGTTGGAGCTGGACCCTGACCTGTTAGAACAACCTCTTTACCACTAACTCCAAGAGGCCAGAAGCACCAAAGTCCTCGTCACTTCCAGTTGCCACGCCAAAACAAATGTCCTACAAAACTCCCGCTTGGTCTATTTCCTTCTTCCCCCGCATACAGTTGTGACACGGACAACGTGGGGAGTGGTAGACTTTGCGGACTGACATGGAAGAACGTGCCTGTGACTTGGCCCTTTACATTATCGAACACAAGGCCACCGTCCGAACGGCGGCAAAACAGTTCGGCATCAGCAAGTCCACCGTACACAAGGACCTGTCCCAGCGACTGCCAGCCTTTAACCGGACCCTATATCTTCAGGTCAAGGAGATCCTGGACCAAAACAAAGCTGAGCGACATATTCGAGGCGGTATCGCTACCAGGCGCAAATATAAGGGCTTATAGCCCTTTATTGACCATTCCAATATCAACAAAAACTCTGTCAGCAGAGACACAAAGGGCGGGAGACGTTGGTCTCTCGCCCTTTGTGTCTTTTGCGTTTTCTAATTCTGTCACTCTACAGAGATAAGATAATGATAGACAGGTTGTCCACCTTCCAGCATCGTAATCTCTGCCTCAGGGCAGGCATCCTGAAACTGAGACAGCGTTTGCGCCGCCTCTTCCTCTCGGACACCCTCCCCATAGAAAATGCTTATAAATTCTCCCCCCCGCTTCTGGCTCTCCTGTGCCAACTTTTCCAATGCGGTGTGCAGATCTTTTTCTGTGCCAAAAAGCTGATTATCCACCAGCAGTAAGTAGTCCCCGGCATGAATGGTATTGCCATCAAACTCGGAATCCCGAGCCGCATACGTGATCTCCATGGTGCTCACCTGTCCCATTGCCTCTTCCATGGCAGCGGTGTTCTCCGCTTCCTCTTCGTCCGGGTTCATCGCAATCATGGCAGAGATGCCCTGGGGCACTGTTTTCGCCTGAAGGACGATCACTTTCTTTTCCTCCACCAGGTCCACACACTGCTGGGCTGCCATAATGATATTCTTATTGTTGGGCAAGACATAGACAATCTCTGCCGGGGTCTTTTGGATCTCTTTCAAAATATCCTCTGTGGAAGGGTTCATGGTCTGGCCGCCGCTGATGACACCATCGACACCCAAATCAAAAAACACCTTCGCCAATCCTTCCCCTGCGGCCACAGCCACAAAGCCGTACTTTTTTTCAGGAGGTACATTCTGGTGCTCCATCGCTTCCAGTTCCTCCTCCACAGCCTCCAAATCATCCGTACTCTGTGCTTGCCGCCCAGCAGCCAACGCATCCCGCTGGGTACGCATATTCTCCACCTTGGCCAGCTCCAGGGTGCCATACTCCTGAGCCTTCGTCAGAGCCAGGCCGGGATCATCTGTATGAACGTGAACCTTAAATTCCTCGTCTCCCTCCCCGATCACCAAGCTATCTCCAATGGTTTCCAGCCAAGCGCGATACTCCGACAATGGCTTTTGAGAAGTCCGGCGGACCACAAAAACAGTGTCATAGGTAAAGGTAAGTTCCTCATCAGCCATCGCACCAAAATCAGCCTTGTCCTGCACAGGTACCGCAGTCCCCTCCTGCTCTGGAGCCGTGATTCCCCGCAGCTCATCCAGCATTCCCTGGAGGATCAGCACAAAGCCCATGCCGCCAGCATCCACCACTCCAGCCTTTTTCAGCACAGGGTTCTGGTTCACCGTGTCAGCCAAAGCCTCCCGCGCTCGGTCGATGGCAGACTCCAGGACATATTCAAAGGCCGTGTTTTCCTCTGCTGCTCGGCCAGCCCGGTCCCCTGCCAGACGGGATACGGTAAGAACAGTACCCTCTGCGGGTTTCATCACCGCCTTATAGGCAGCCATGACCCCAGCGTTCAGCGCATCGGCCAGGTCGATCCCGTCCATGGTCTTCTTCTCCTTCACCGCCTTGGAAAAGCCGCGGAAGATGAGAGACAAAATGACCCCAGAATTTCCTCGGGCGCCTCGCAGCATGGCCGAGGCACAGATAGACGCAGCCTGATCCACCGTAGTGGGAAGTTTTTGGCAGAGTTCAGTAGCCGCAGTACCAATGGTTAAGCTCATGTTCGTCCCTGTGTCTCCATCAGGCACAGGAAAAACATTGAGTTCATTGATCTTTTGTTTTTCCGCGTTCAGAGAAGCGGAGGCGTGGACAAGCATCCTCGCCAATGTCTTTCCGTCGATGGACTGTACCATATTCCTCTTCTCTCTCCTCTCAGTCGATCTGCATAGCGTCCACATAGACGTCCACAGCCCGCACGTTCGCGCCGGTCATTTTTCCTACGGCGTAGCGGACCTCACCCATAATAGCGCTGCTCACTGCCGCCAAATTCACCCCGCCATCGACGATGATGTGCAGTTCGATGGACACCGTGTTATCCTCCTCAAAGATGACACGCACGCCTTTCGCCATCGACTCATTGCGGAGCAGATGAACCAGCCCATCTTTTTTGGAGCGAGCCGCCATCCCCTTCACACCGAAACAGCTGGTAGCCACCGCGCCGGTAATGGTGGTGAAGACCTCACTGCTGATCTGGATCTCGCCCTTATCATTTTGAAAGCGCATATGTTGATACCATTCCTTTCCTTGCCGGACGCGGGGCGTACCGGCCCTTTTCTAAAGAAACTGTGGAAAAAACACATTTTTGGATTGTATTTTCCCGGATCATCATGTAAAATACTAACATACACTATCCTATGTGTGCAACTGTTACTTGGAGGTTTTTCTTATGAAGATCACAGAACTCGTTTTGAAGATCACTGCCCTTATCTTGGCTGCAGCCGCATTCATTTGCTTGATTATGGCCAACATGGATCGGATCTCTGACTGGCTGGCCAACCTGTGGGCCAAAGTCCAGGCCAAAAAAGAACGGCTCTGCCGCACTTACCCCAGCATGTGCCAAGATGCGGAAGACGAGTTTGAAGACTGGGATATCTAAGATTCCAGGAAAGCCGGAGCGGCAGAACCCGCTCCGGCTTTTTTCTCCCATGGGACAAAACACGTCAGAACGTCAAGTTAGGATGCTTCGGCGGGAGAGAGATGGGGGGAATCTTCTTCACCACAGCAAAAGTGAACAGCGCTGAGGTAATCCGCTCTCCCTGGTCGTTGCGCTGCTCTGCTGAAACCACGCATATCCGGCTTCCCACCTGCAGTGCAGTAGCTCGGCAGAAAAGGTAGGCGCCCTCTGCCGGCCGGAGAAAATGCACCGTGCTGCTCTGGGTGACACACATTCTCCCTCGGGCCAGCAAACTGTGACCAGCAATGGTGTCCGCAAACGCAACCAACACACCACCATGGACAGTACCATACTGCTGCCGGTTGTTTGGGCGGACCATCATGATCCCCTCAGCAGCATCCTCTTCCATTCGGATCACATGGATTCCATTTTCCACTGACCAGGGATCTAAGCCCCGAATCTGTCCCAGTTGTGGGTCCTGTTTGACATAACAGATCCCATCTTTCTCTAAATCACCCCAAGAATCCATGGAGGATCTCCTCCTCTGCTTCTTCTTCTGTCAGCCCCAGCGTCATCAGCTTGAGAATCTGATCCCCGGCAATGCGTCCAATGGCTGCCTCGTGGATCAGCTGGGCATCCGGGTGGTTGGCTGTCAAGGCAGGGATAGATTGAATCTTTGCCTTGCCCATCAGAATGGAATCACACTGGACATGACCAAACCCCTCCGCATCCCCGATCATACGGGGATAGAAAATCTGCCGGGACTCATCCTGGGCCACCGACCGGGAAATCACCCGCCCGCTGGCCCCTTCCCCAGCCAGGATTACATCCATCTCGGACTCTGCCATTTGCTTGCCATGGGTCAGAAGTTTTTCGTTGATGACAGCCTCAGCACCCTCTTTTACAACCACCTTGGTGTAGCGTTTGGTGGAGTCCACCCCCCGCAGCTGCGTGGTATCCAGCTGTATGGAGGCATCTTTTTCCAGGTAAACCACGGTCTGGGGATTCATGATACGCTCGCCAGTTCCTTCCCCTTCCCCATAGTGCTTTTCCACATACTGCACCCTAGAGCGTTCCCCTATATGAAACGTATGGATACCATCATGCTGGGAAGAGGCATCTCCATCGTTGTGGATACCACAGCCAGCCACAATAACCACGTCGCAATCTGGACCAATGAAAAAGTCATTATAGACCATTTCATCCAAACCGGCCTCCGTAATAATGACAGGGATATGAACCGACTGGTTTTTGGTCCCCGCTTTAACATGAATATCAATGCCAGGTTTGTCTTCCTTCGTTACAATCTCAATGTTAGCCGTGTTTCCCCGGGCATCCAGCTGGCCATTTTTTCGGATGTTGTAAGCTCCCTTAGGGGTTCCCTCCAAGTCAGCAATCTCCCGCAGAAGCCGGGTATCTATTTTGTTCATGGCTTAATCCTCCTTCGGTTGGCGGCAATTATCTGTCTGCGGCTGCAAAAAACTGCACATCCCACCGGCATCTTCCAAAATGTAAGGCATAATCTCTTTCTTTGGCCCATGCCGGACTACCTTGCCCCCGGAAATCATCACGATCTCATCTGCCAGATCAATGATCCGCTCCTGGTGTGAGATAACAATAATGGTATTCTCTCCTCTTCCGTGGAGGATACGGAAGGTCTCCGTGAGTTTGGCAAAGGACCACAGATCTATGCCTGCTTCCGGCTCATCAAAGATGAGCAATCCACCAGGACGGGCCAAGATCGTAGCGATCTCAATACGCTTAACTTCACCCCCGGACAGGGATGTGTCCACTTCCCGGTCCACATAATCTGCCGCGCACAATCCTACCCGATTCAAATAAGAACAACATTCGTCTCGGGTGAGATTTTTGTTCCCCGATGCCAGTTCCAGAAGATCCCGCACCTTCAGCCCCTTGAATCGTGGAGGCTGCTGGAAGCCGTAGCTGATGCCCAGCTTAGCCCGCTCGGTAATCGAAAGATCAGTCAGGTCGATGCCATTCCACAGAATTTTACCGCCGGTAGACTTCACCAAGCCCATAATGGTCTTGGCTAGGGTAGTCTTCCCGCCGCCGTTGGGTCCGGTGATAACCACAAACTTATTGTCTGCAATGGTCAGGTCGATGCCGCGGAGGATATCTGTCTGTCCCCCGCTGTCTTCTACCTGATAGGAAAGTCCTTTCAGTTCCAGCATATCGTATAGCTCCTTGTCGCTATTGTAATCATAACACAGGTCTTTTGGGTTTTCTGTCTTTTCTGAACGTCAAATTATACCATAAAATCTGTGGGCAAGCAATACACTACCATTCTTTTTCCCAGCACTTTGCACAGCAACCCTTTCCCTTGCAAAGATGATCTCCAGAACATCTTCGTCAAGTTCTACAATATTTTTCTCCCTCTGTTGACTTCTCATACAATCGTTGGTAAATTATTTTCGTATTTGCAGCCATCTCTGGCCATCGGCCAAACTGAGAGAGAACGAGAGGAAGTGGCGAGATATGATCGAAAGACTTGGATTTGACAATGACAAGTACCTAGAAATGCAATCGGAACACATTCGCTCCCGCATCGATCAGTTTGGCGGGAAACTCTATCTGGAGTTCGGTGGAAAACTTTTCGATGACAACCACGCTTCCCGGGTGCTTCCCGGGTTCCATCCTGATTCTAAAATTCGTATGCTCATGCAGTTAAAGGAACAGGTGGAAATCGTAGTCACCGTGTCTGCCATGGACTTGGAAAAAAGCAAAGTCCGAAGCGATCTAGGCATCACCTATGGCACAGACACCCTGCGACTGATTGACGCATTTCGGGGCTTCGGTTTCCATGTGGGCAGTGTCGTACTCACTCGGTTTGGCGGTCAGCCCTCAGCAGAGATCTTTCAATCTCAGCTGGAGGCTTTGGGACTAAAAGTCTATCGCCACTATTCCATTGAAGGCTACCCTTATGACATTCCCCTCATCGTCAGCGAGGAAGGCTATGGGAAAAATGAGTTTGTGGAAACCTCCCACTCCCTGGTGGTGGTCACTGCTCCCGGACCTGGCAGCGGCAAGATGGCCGTCTGTCTCAGCCAGCTCTACCACGAACACAAACGTGGCATCCAGGCAGGCTATGCCAAGTACGAAACCTTTCCCATCTGGAATCTCCCCCTCCGTCATCCTGTAAACTTAGCCTATGAGGCTGCCACCGCAGACCTCAATGACGTAAATATGATTGATCCCTTCCACCTGGAAGCCTACGGAATCACCACCGTCAACTACAACCGAGATGTCGAAATCTTTCCCGTACTCAAAACCATGTTTGAACGCATCTCAGGTACCTCTCCCTACCAATCCCCCACAGACATGGGGGTAAACATGGCAGGCTACTGTATCATTGATGACCATGCTGTCTGTCAGGCATCCAAAGAAGAAATCTTACGCCGTTTCTACACCGAGCAATGTCGCCATCGGCAGGGGCGCACCAACGGAACCGCCGTGTACAAGATCGAGCTTTTGATGAAACAGCTGGGCCTGAGTCCCCTAAGCCGGGATGTCGTAACCCCGGCTCTGGAAGTTGCTGAACGCACTGGAAATCCTGCCGCCGCCATGGAGATGCCAGACGGCAAAATCCTTACAGGCAAAACTTCTGAGCTGCTGGGCTGCTCCTCAGCGCTTCTTCTAAATGCCCTAAAATATCTGGGGGGCATCCCCGATGAAATCCAACTCATTTCTCCATCAGTGATTGAACCCGTTCAGGATCTGAAAGTCAATGTCCTAGGCAATAAGAACCCCCGCCTACATATCGATGAGTTGCTGGTTGCCTTATCAATCTGCGCGGTAACAGACCCCAATGCCAAGCAGGCTGTCCGACAGCTCCAGAAGCTCCGTGGCTGTGAAGCCCACACCACCGTTATCCTCTCCGAGGCAGACGAGGACAGCTTTCGACGACTAGGTGTGCGCCTGACCAGTGAACCGAAATATCAAAACACCAATCTCTATCACGGGTGACCAGCATCCCTTACCAATCTCGTCCGAAAGGAGCCTTGACTATGTCCACCAACAAAACTTACATCCCAGCTCACTATGCCCCCTTGCTTAATCTATACGATACTCAGAAAGCCATCGGCCTGCTCAAGCGAGTTTTTGAAGACACCCTATGCGGTAATCTTCACCTGCGCCGCGTCTCTGCCCCCCTGTTTGTGGAAGCCTCCTCTGGCCTGAACGATGATCTGAATGGTGTAGAACGTGCGGTTTCCTTCGACATCCCCGCCGCGGGCCGGGATGCCCAAGTTGTCCATTCCTTGGCCAAGTGGAAGCGCATGGCCTTGTACCACTACCATTTCCCTGTGGGAGAGGGCCTGGTAACGGACATGAACGCCATCCGCCGGGATGAACTTCCCGACAACCTTCACTCCATCTATGTGGACCAGTGGGACTGGGAAAAAGTGATCGCTCCCCGGGATCGAAATTTGGACTTCCTCAAGCACACTGTTTCGAATATTATCAGCGCTATGGCAGACACGCAGAAAACGCTGCAATCAGTTTTCCCTCAATTGAGTGTCTTGTCTCAGTTAAATCGGACCGTCTCTTTTGTAACCTCTCAGGAGCTGGAGGACGCCTTTCCCACCCTGACTTCCAAGGAACGGGAGGATGCCTGGGTGAAAGACCACCCCACCACCTTCCTCATCGGCATCGGCGGCACGCTGAAATCCGGCAAACCCCATGACGGCAGAGCTCCCGACTATGATGACTGGACCCTCAATGGAGACATCCTGCTATGGGATGACTTGCTGGGCAAAGCCATCGAACTATCTTCCATGGGAATCCGGGTGGATGCAGCTGCCCTGGATCGTCAGCTAAATACTGCTGGCTGCAATGACCGGCGGGAACTAACATTTCACAAGCTATTGTTAGACGATAAGCTCCCCCTAACCATCGGCGGCGGTATTGGTCAGTCGCGGCTTGCCATGTTCCTGCTTGGTAAGGCACATATTGGTGAAGTCCAGGTATCCACTTGGGATGACGAAACCATACAAACCTGTCACGATGCTGGCATCATCCTGCTGTAACATCTCTCTTCCTATCATCCTAGTTATCCCCTGTAATACGCTTGACCATTCCCCATGGCTGGCGCTTGTAATGCAGACAGCGGCCGTCTAAAACTTTCGGCTGCTGTCTGTTTTTGATGAATAAAGGAAGCCTCTTTTTTCTTGTTCATCAGAAGTACCACCCTTGTCTCCTTATCCATTCAAAATTTTCCTGTCATTTGGTTGGAAAGCATGATACAATGATTACAACAAAGCACACAAAGATGTTCCAAACTATATTTGGATCTCAATTTATAAGGAACTGCAACGAGATGAACATGAAACTAACCCCATGGTCAAAAGACAGCAAAAAAGATTTAATCGCTATTTGTAATGCTGTTGATCGAACCTATTTGACCAATCGACTCCCCTTTCCCTACACAGAAGAGGATGCCCTCTGGTGGCTGAATCTGGTCGCGGAACGGGATGGCATCAACGGAATTTTTCGTGCCATTGTTGTAAACGGACGGATTGTTGGCACGATTTCTATTGAGCAAAAAGAGGATGCTTCCTCCAAGGATGCTGAGATCGGCTATTTTCTCCACTCAGACTACTGGTCGCAAGGGATTATGACCGAAGCCATCAACTACATTTGTTCCATTGCATTTTCTGCCTTGGATATTATCCATATCACCGGCTTGGTGCATCAACCCAATGTCGCTTCAATAAAAGCGCTGGAAAAGAATGGATTCCTTCTCGAAGGACGCCTGACAAACGCCGTTGTGAAGAATGGATGCACCTATGATCTATGTATCTATGGAAAACAAAAAGACTCCACGAAAGAAGGACTCCCATTACCATGACAACCAAACTCTACGATCAGGACAGCCATTGCCAAACCTTTTCCGCCACCGTCCTCTCCTGCTCCCCTGGAGAACCGGGCAAGTGGCACGTCGTTCTGGACCAAACCGCCTTTTTCCCTGAGGGTGGAGGCCAACCTGCCGACCAAGGGACGTTAGACCAGGTCCATGTTCTCGATGTACGGGAAAAGGGAGACGCCATCATCCACATCGCAGATGGCCCACTCACCCCTGGGCAGACTGTCACCGGAAACTTAGACTGGCCCCTCCGGTTCCGTCGGATGCAGTGCCACTCTGGGGAGCATGTGCTCTCGGGTCTTGCACACCGTCTTTACGGCTGCACCAATGTAGGCTTCCACATGGGAGAACAAGAAGTCATTCTGGATTTTGACAAAGAACTGACTCCCGATCAGCTGACTACCATTGAAACGCTAGCCAATCAGATCATCACTGAAAACCGTCCTGTTACTGCCGAATATCCCCCCCCAGAGGTTTTAAATACGTTGGACTATCGGAGCAAACTGGATTTAACCGAAAACGTACGTATTGTCACCATCTCTGAATGTGACGTATGTGCCTGCTGCGCCCCTCACGTCAATCACACTGGAGAAATCGGTCTTGTGAAGTTGGTCGATGCCATGCGTCACCGAGGTGGGATCCGCCTATGGATGGTAGCCGGACAACTCGCACTGGAGGACTACCGCGTCAAACAGGAAAACATCGCCGCCATCTCTGCCGCCTTATCCGTCAAACAGCCCCATGCCGCGCAGGGTGTTGCACGGCTAAAGCAAGAGCTTCAGGACCTGACTTTTGCCTTGAAGGAGGCCCGGCAAGCCCTCATGGCCGAGAAAAGAAAGACCCTGCCGCAGACGGAAGGTAATCTGTGCCTCTTTGAAGATAACCTGGATGCAGACAGTCTTCGGACACTGGCCAATGCGGGTATGGAAACTTGTGGTGGCATCTGCGCTGTCTTCTCTGGTTCGGACCAAGATGGTTACCGCTACGTCATGGGCAGCAAAACCGTAGACCTTCGCGCCAAAAGCAAAGAGATCAATCAGGCATTGCGTGGTAAGGGCGGTGGACAACCCACAATGATTCAAGGTTCGCTGACCGCCAACCGCGAGGCCATCCTGGCCTACTTCTGTTGAGCCCCAGGAAGGAGACTCCCATGGCCAAAAAAAACGCCCGGAACACGCGCGGTAAAATTGTAGAAGCTGCCTGGCATCTCTTTTATGAACAGGGGTATGAGGACACCACTGTGGAAGAGATCATCGACTTCTCCAGCACATCCAAAGGCTCCTTCTATCACTACTTTGATGGGAAGGATGCGCTTCTTAGCACATTAAGTGACCTTTTTGACCAAAAATATCTGGATCTCCAGGAAGCCATGGAGCCAGATATGCCAGCCATGGAAAAACTCCTGTTTCTCAACAGTGAGCTATTTCGGATGATCGAAAACAGTGTCTCTATGGATCTGTTGGCTCGATTGCTGTCTACCCAGCTGGTCACCAACGGGGAGCGCCACTTGCTGGACCACAAGCGGATCTATTACCGCCTGCTCCGGCGGATCATTGCGGAAGGTCAGCAGGCCGGGCAACTCTCTCAAACCCGCAGTGTCAATGATATGGTGAAGGTCTATGCTCTGTGTGAACGCGCACTGCTGTATGACTGGTGTCTGTGTGGAGGAGAGTATCCCTTAGGCGAGTACGCTGCCCGTCAGCTTCCCATTTTTCTATCTGATTTCTATCCCGACAATTCGTCTAAAGATCGTTCCTGAAGAAACTCTTTTAAAATAAAGAGAATTTTACAAATTATCAGAACGCAGTACAGACTTTAGTCTATACTGCGTTCTGTATTGCGTTCTATATTTCGTCGTGCTATGATAAGATCCTAAGCGTTCTGCCCTATTCCCGCAAATTTCTATGGCAGTTCGCTATTCCAGAAAGAAAAGAGAGGATCGTTCCACATGTCCACATCACAACTGTGTATCATCGCCACCATCGCTATCTATCTGGTGGCTATGGTGCTGGTGGGTGTCTACTGCAGCCGCAAAGGCGGTGGCTCCAGCTCCCATGAGTTCTACCTAGGCGGCCGCAAACTTGGCCCCATCGTCACCGCTATGAGTGCTGAGGCTTCAGATATGAGCAGCTATCTGCTTATGGGCCTGCCTGGCCTGGCTTACCTGAGCGGCGTAGCGGAAGTCGGTTGGACCGCCATCGGTCTTGCCATCGGCACCTATCTCAACTGGCTCATCGTAGCCAGACGCCTGCGCCGCTACTCCGCTCATCTGGGTGCCATCACCATCCCCGGTTTCTTCTCTCGTCGGTACCGGGATCAGCGCCATGCACTCTCCTGCATCGCTGCTGTGTTCATCCTGATCTTTTTCATCCCCTATACTGCCTCAGGCTTTAAGGCAATCGGCACCCTATTTAACAGTCTCTTTGGCGCCAATTACCATCAGGCCATGATTATCGGTGCCATCGTGGTCATCGGCTACACGGTGTTGGGCGGCTTCCTGGCTGTCTCCACTACTGACCTGATCCAGAGCATCATCATGACATTCGCCCTCATCTTCATCGTCTTGTTCGGTATCCAGCAAGCAGGCGGCATAGAGGTTATCAGCGCAAACGCAAATGCCCTGCCCGGTTACCTCAACATGACCCAGGGCTTCGATGTAACCACAGGACAAACCTCTACTTACAGTGCCCTGAATATCGTTTCTACCTTAGCTTGGGGCTTGGGCTACTTCGGAATGCCACACATCCTGCTGCGATTCATGGCCATTGAGGATGACAGCAAACTGAAAACCTCCCGGCGCATTGCCACCGTTTGGGTCCTCATCTCCATGTTTATCGCCATCTTGATTGGCATTGTCGGCTACAGCGTTACCAAGGCGGGCAAGCTCCCCTTCCTGACCACCAGCGCCGAGTCAGAGACCATCATCATCCAGCTGGCCAATCTGCTCAGTCAGCACGGTGTCTTCTTTGCCCTTGTCGCCGGTCTCGTCCTGGCTGGCATCCTGGCCTCCACTATGTCCACTGCCGATTCCCAGCTGTTGGCCGCTGCCTCCAGTATGTCCCATGACCTTATCCAAGACTTTTTCGGGGTAAAACTAAGCGCCAAAGCCTCTATGATCACTGCCCGGTGCACTGTCGTGGGCATCGCCATTGTTGGCATTTTCCTGGCCTGGAATCCAGAAAACTCCGTCTTCAACATTGTCGCTTTCGCTTGGGCGGGTTTTGGTGCCGTTTTTGGTCCACTGGTTCTCTTCTCTCTGTTCTGGAAGCGGACCAACAAGCAAGGTGCTATCGCCGGTATGATCGCTGGCGGCCTGATGGTCTTTGTCTGGAAATACCTGATCGCCCCCATCGGCGGTGCCTGGTCTATCTATGAGCTGCTGCCCGCCTTCCTCATTTCTTCCTTGGTGATTGTTGTCGTCTCTCTGGCCACTGCACCACCTGCTCAGGAGATTGTGGATGAATTCGAGGCTGTGAAAAAATAATTCCCTCTCGCAACCCACATCTTGGCATAACAACATACCCCCCTTTACAGAGCAACGCCCCCTGATGTAGAGAGTTCAGACTCCTACGTCAGGGGGCATTTTGTCATTGTCTGTTCCCGTTCAACCCTGGATGCTCCTCATAACTTCACAAACTTCTGTACATCCCGGTTCTCTCCCAAAACATAGATACTCTCGCCCTCCCGGAAACAATGTTCAGGGCCAGGCAGGAACTTTATGTGCTCCCCAGACTTGACCGCCAGAATATTGATATGGTATCGCTGACGCACTGCCAACTCTACAATGGACTTTCCCACCCAGGATGAAGGTACCGTTGTCTCAAAAATGGCGTGTTCCTGTGTCATGGCCACATAATCAAACACATGGTCAGCACTATACCGGACCGCCGCCCAACGTGCCATCTGCTTTTCTGGATAAACCACATCATCGGCCCCGTTACGCCGGAGAAATTTCTCGTGGACCTGACTGCAAGCCCGGGCCAAAACAAAAGGAGCCCCATGTTCTTTGAGCAGCGCTGTGGTTTCCAAAGAACTTTGAAAATCGTCTCCAATAGCCACCACACACAAATCAAAGTTCCGTACACCAAGGGAAGCAATAAACGCTTCGTTGGTACCATCTCCAATCTGGGCGTTGGTCACAAGAGGAAGGATATCATTAACTCGCACTTCCTCCTTGTCCACTGCCAGAACCTGATGGCGAAGCTCTTGTAATTTCTCAGCCATTTGCCAGCCAAAGCGACCAAGGCCAATGAGCAACACTGATTTCATGGATTCTTTTGTCCTTTCTGGGGCATATTCACCCCACCGTCACCTGCTCTTGAGGATACTGGGAGGAAACTCCTCCAGGGTGCGCGGTCATGGCATAGATCATGGTCAGGCCTCCCACCCGGCCAAAGTACATGAGGAAAATCAGGATCACCTGACTAACCGGAGAGACTTGCGTCGTTACACCCAAGGTCAGTCCTACAGTCCCAATGGCTGAGGCCGACTCAAACAAGGCACTGAGAAGAGGAATGTCATCAATACAACAAATCAACAACCCTCCAGTGAGAAAGAGGAGAACATAAATCACAAACAGGGCACAGGCGTTGCGAATGACGATCTCTGGCAGCCGACGTCCAAAGGCACTTGCTCCACTCTGTCTGCGGAATACCCCCAGCACCGCCAACATCAACACAGCTAACGTAGTGGTTTTAAATCCACCCGCCGTAGAACCAGGAGAACCACCCACCAGCATCAACAGCATCGTAATCAGAATTGTCGGCTGACTGAGTTGGGTCAGATCCACAGTATTGAAACCCGCTGTTCGGGGGGCAACCGTCTGAAAAATCGACGCAAGCCCACGTTCCGTGCCGCTCAGACCCTTCCACTGAGGCTGAGAAAACTCATATAAACCATAGAATAGTCCACCGCCTACCAGCAGCACCAGTGTAATCACCAAGATTAACTTACTTTGTAGGCGATAACGGCTTATATGCCACTTATTGGCTGATATATCCTGCCACGTGAGAAAGCCCAGACCACCCAGAACAATGAGCAGACAAATGACCATATTCACCAAAAGATCTCCAGCATACCAGGTCATTGAGGAAAACGCTGCTTTTTCTCCCATAAGATCAAATCCAGCATTACAAAAGGCAGAGATGGAGTGGAAAATTCCATACCAGATTCCTTTCCCTAGCCCGAACTCAGGACAGAAGCGCAAAGCAAGAAGAATTGCTCCTACTCCCTCGATCAGCAGCGCAGTCTTTAGGATAAAGCTGGTCATACGCACGATGCCCCCCACCTGGGGGGCAGAGATAGATTCCTGCATTACCCACCGTTCCCGCAGACCGATCTTCCGGCCAGAAAACATAGAGATGGCTACTGCCATTGTCACAACACCCATACCTCCCACCTGGATGAGCAGCAGAATGATCCCCTGACCAAAGGCAGACCAGTATTGGGCCGTATCCTGAACCACCAATCCTGTAACACAGGTGGCAGAAGTTGCCGTAAACAAAGCGTCCAAAAAAGGCGCTCTCTGCCCAGATTGGGTGGACACTGGCAAGGTAAGCAAACAGGCTCCCACCAGGATCTGGAAAAGAAATCCCAAAATCACTACCTGAGCAGGTGTGATCCTGTTCCGTCTCAAAAACCTCATGACACCCTCCAACGCACCGCCTGAGCGGTCTAACTATGGTTACCATAGATCCTCTTACATTATAGCGTATTATAGCATGCAAAACCCAATGGTTCTATCCCAAAAATTGCCAAAGCGAAAGCCAGAAACCCTACTTTTTTGGCGGTAATGAGCCCCATAAAAATTCTTTGGAAAAAAGCTGGGCAAGGCCATTTCGCCCCGCCCAGCTTTTTCCTTATGGAACTTCCATCACTTTCACAATCTCACGCTTTAAGCGACTAATGATCCGCTTTTCCAGGCGGGAGATATACGACTGAGAAATCCCCATGTGGTCTGCTACCTCTTTCTGCGTATGCTCCCGTCTTCCTCCAAGGCCAAAACGGAGGGTAATAATCTCCCGTTCCCGCGCTGGCAATTTGGCCAAGGCATCAGCCAACAGTTGCCGATCTGCATCTTCTTCCATGGGTTTCATGACCAAATCGCTCTCCGTGCCAAGGATGTCCGATAAAAGCAATTCATTGCCGTTCCAGTCAGTACTCAATGGCTCATCAAAAGGAACCTCGCTTTTTAGGCTGGCAGTCTTTCGCAGGTGCATCAAGATTTCATTTTCAATACAACGAGAAGCATAGGTGGCCAGCTTGATCTTTTTAGCGGGCTGATACGTTCCCACTGCCTTAATCAGTCCAATGGTCCCAATAGAAATTAGATCTTCAATGTTAATACCCGTGTTCTCAAACCGCCTGGCAATGTAAACCACCAAGCGCAGATTGTGTTCAATGAGGCTGGCTGAAGCACACTCATCCCCCATCCCTAAACGCGCAATGAGTTCCCCCTCCTCCTCTCGGCTCAGGGGTGGTGGCAAAACATCACTGCCACCGATGTACATGATTTTTCCCGGCAAACAAAGTTGACGGCGTGCTAGAAACCGCCGTAACGCCAAATACCAAGACCGCCAACGGTCCTTCCTTTGATTCATCCCCCATCCCTCCTTCTTCTTCCTTCCGCTCAGCCTGCCTCCTGGCCACCGATAAGGGCACAGTAGCCACCTCCATCGGACAGAGGGGTCGGTGAGAGGGCCGTCAGACAGTTCCGATGCTCCCGGTGCCCCCAACAGACCTGGTCTACCCGCAGAGCAAGCAACAACCCACACTCCACTCCAATCGCCCGGTAAGGCAGAAGCTGTAAACGAAGGTCTGATGTCTGTCCTTCTAACTCCCGTAAAAGCTCCACGGGTTTTGACAAGCTTTTCCGGTCCAAACGAGGTAGTTCTGGCAGCAGCGTCTGAATCTTCTCCCCTTCCACCACTACTACCGGGCGACCAGTAACTGGGTCCTGGAGGGTGTTTCCTGTATCCCGCAGAGCCAACAGCGTTACTGACCGACCCTGATGCACCAAGGTAAGTTCCTCTAGTTCACCCCCTGCTCGAGTGTGTGAAAACTGCCGCCCCAGCAACAAGGATAAAACCCCATAGCTGAGAGCTGCTGCAATGAGGATTCCCCGCATCCCTAACGAAGGACCCAGCAATCCTCCAGCCATCCCATCGGTTCCACGCGCCATTGACAGTAAAAGTAGTGCGCCACCAAAAGCGCAGGACAGAACCAAAAAGAGTGCCCCTCGTCGAGGCAGCCGCTCTGATCGGCCAAATGCTGTCAAGAGCATTCCCACCGCTGCAGCGCCTTTACAGGCTGGATGCTCTAATACCGCCCACCCAGGCAGTAGCGCCGCCGCACCGTAAGCTGCCCCCAAGACAGCAGCTAAGGCTGTCCTTCCACGGTGGATTTCACCACCATCCAGCTTACCCGCACAAACCAGCAGCAAATAGTTTACCACAAAATTCAGCACCAGAAAGAGATCGATATAGACCACGCGCACCAACCTCTCCCCCCCTTCCTGCGCTGTTGTCGGGTCCCATTATAGGCTTCCTCCTCTTCAAAAAAAGTCAGAATGAGGACCTGGTGACTCGGTTTCGTTCTCCCTTTTGGGACAAAAAAGAAAAGGCCTCCTGCGAGACCTTTTCCTGTGTTCTGTGTTATCTCCACCGCCTTGTCAGGCATTCAAGCTGTCCAACACTGCATCCCGGAAATGCAGAGGAGAGAGGGCAAGATGATTAAAGCGGTTGGCCATCATGAGAACAATTTCCCGACTAAGGGAGACATCCTTGATGACATCCATCTGCACCCAAGTACCTTTGCAGTCACCTAAGCACTCCAACCCATAAGTACAATAATCCTCAGGCAACCCCTGAACCATGGAGCAAACTGCCTGATAGCGAACTTGCTGTATCTGGTCATCCCAACGCGAGTCTATAATAACTCGCTTTCCCTGCTCTCCTCTATTTTCTGTCATAACTGTCTACTCCTTTTTCACCTCATCAAAGTTTTCCTTTACAGTCTGATGGCTGCAATGCTATACTTAGATTGATCAGTGAGATTGTTTTCATGGTACTCATTTCGACTAAATTCGTCAATGTCGGCCATAGATAGTTTCCCAAAAAAGCACACATATCTGATAAAATTTTTACTCATAGGTGATCAAACTATGCTTTCCACAGAATTAAAACTCTTGAAAGAAAAGAGAAAACTGACCACTCAGCAACTTTCTGATCTCTCTGGAGTCCCGGTGGGGACCATCAACCGCATTCTCTCAGGCCAGACCGATAACCCCAGCTTTCAAACCGTTTGTGACTTGGTCATCGCTATGGATGGGTCTCTCGATGAACTGGTGGGCATCAAGGATCTCCCCTCCCAAACTTTGGAGAAAAAAAGCAGAGCCAGCGAAGAAATCCTTGCTATCTACGAGACGATGATTACCTCCAAAGATCTATGGATCCATCGTTTCTTTGTCTGTTGCTGCCTCCTCACACTGGTGTTGGTCTTCCTCATTGTCTTTGACCTGTTGAACCCTGCTATTGGATTTTTCCGCAACTGAAATTCTGCGTTCCATTTTCATCTATGCACAGGACAGATATTATTTCCTTTTATAAACACAAACCCTTCAGTCAGCCGAAATTCGGCTGACTGAAGGGTTTTTCATTTCCATCCAGAACCATGGTTTCCTTAAACTTTGATCGGAGTCATGCCGGAGGCTCATCCCTCAGACCATATTTTTTCTCCACCCTTGCCAGCTTTTCTAAAAAAGGCTCTGCCAACAGCCAAAGCAAAATAGCTGTGCATCCACCGTGGACAAGATCCATCGGCACTCCCGCCAAGCAGTAGGTCAGAATCAGTCCCCAATCCCATGTATGGGCCCAAATCAACGCCGAGGCTGAGTTCATAATTCCCCCGTAGATCACCACCACTGCAAGGAAGCCAAACAAACATAGCCTCAGCCCCTTCGGACGCTTTTTCCTTCGCCGAAAGAGCAAACCTGCCATCAAACCAATACACCCCATCGCAAACATCTGCCAAGGTGTCCATGGCCCCTGACCAAAGAAAAGGTTGGAGACCAGCATCGTCATCGAGCCAACCAAAAAGCCAGCCTCTTTACCCAACCCCACTCCAGTAAGAATGGTCAGTGCAGCTACGGGTTTACACTGAGGTGCCATGAAAAAAGCTGCTCGGCCTATGACTCCTAGAGCACACAGGACCGACAGAAGAACCAACTCCCTGGCAGAAGGACGCCGACGCTCAAAGGACAAAAAGAAGGGAATCGTGCCTTCCAACAAGATCAGCAAGGCGACCACATAGTACTTTCGCCCCCCCAATAAACGTTCCCCCACAAAAAGGGTTAGCACGATCAGCAGAAGGAACAGACCTACCGTCACTATTGGTTCCCAGCGTGGGCGCTTTTTTACACAGACCGGTGGCAGCATCGGCGCCACTGGCGGCAACATGGACACTGGAATCTCAGGTGACTTTTGTTGGATTTGTTTGCTAAAACGCTGTTCCCTTCCGCCACAGGACACAGCTACTTCATCTGGAGTCACTGCCTGAGGAAGTAATTCTCGAGCCATACGATTGGTCGCGGTGGTATAGAAGCGATTGCCAGAAAAAAAAGTCCTGGGCGAACCCTGTGTCACAATCTCCCCATCAAAAAAAAGGGCACAGCGATGTGCATGACGGGCACAAAAATCCATGTCATGACTCACCATCAGAATTCCCACCCCTCGGTCCAACAGGGTTTGAAGAATATCTGCCAGTTTTTCTTGAAACGCTCTGTCCAATCCCTTGGTAGGTTCATCCAGCAACAAAACCATCGGCTGAGTCAACAGTACCCTGGCCAGTGCTGCTCGCTGCTGCTCCCCCCCAGACAGATCATAAGGGTGACGTTCCAGCAAACCATCCAGAGCACACAGGGCCGAGACTTCTTCTAACTGAACCTGCTGCTCTTCCAAAGGAACAGCCATCTCTTCCATCTGCGCCAATAAATCCTCTTTCACTGTCTTTTTCAAAAATACCGCCTGCGGATCTTGCGGCAATAAGGCAACGCGAGTCCCCCTCACGCACTTTCCACGCTGCGGCGCATAGACACCAGCCAGCAAATGCAGTACGGTGGTCTTACCGCTTCCATTTCCTCCCAAAAGGGCGGTTAATTCCCCACGCCGGACCGACAAGGAACATCCCTTTATGATATATTCCCCATCACGGTCATAGCGAAACCACAAATCTTCTCCCCGGAGCAGTTCGTCTCCTGGCAAAGGCAAGGTTTCTGGAGGCAGGGCTGCCAAAGGATGGTCTTCCGCATACGCTTCCAGCCAGGCTCTTCCCTCTCGCACTGTCACAGGACAGGGCTGGTCATTGGGCACCTGCGACCAGATCGCCATAGGTGCTGGAAGAGAGGCTCCCATCGGATGTGACAGCTTGGCCAGCGTCATACCTGCTTCTCGCGGTGTACCTTGGCACAACAGACGTCCTTCTTCCATCACCACCAATCGGTCAGAGAGCGGAACCGCTTCTTCCAAACGATGTTCTGATAAAAGGATCGTCGTACCCAGTTCCCGGTTGAGCTTCGCCAGCATCTCCAAAAAATTTCCCGCTGCAATGGGGTCCAACTGACTAGTAGGCTCATCCAACAGCAGCAAATCAGGAGAGAGCACCATTACTGCCGCCAAAGCCAGCAGTTGCAGCTGGCCCCCAGACAAGGAAGATACCTCTCGATAAAACCAACTCTGAATCCCAAAAAAGCTGGCCATCTCCGTTACCCGGCGACGGATGGTATCTCGATCCCATCCCAAATTCTCCGGGCCGAAGGCCAGCTCATGCCACACCTTATCCGTAACTACTTGTCCAGCTGGGGACTGCCCCACATAGCCGATTCTGGCGATTTGGGACCGCTGGTCTGTTTCTTCCAACGGGATCCCTTGAAAGCAACGACTTCCTTTCAACGTCCCATTGGGCGTAAGCAGCGATTTGCAGCAGCGCAGCAAGGTAGATTTTCCACTTCCTGAAGGGCCACACAATGTCACAAACTCACCCGCATCCAAGGACAGATCAATCCCCAACAGGGCCGGGTTTTCCTGCCCAGGATATAAAAAAGTCAATCCGTTCAGTTCAAGGAGTGCTATGAGGATCTCCTCCTTCCTCTGGACTACGAAAGAACATTAGACCAAAGCAAGCCAGCAGCAAACCACTACTACATAGAATGGCAAAATTCTGCCACTGCTGAATGGCTAGGTTTCCCAGCACCGCACCGATGGCGAATGCCAAAATCACCGTAAAATAAGTGGCAGCTCGATTTCGGTCCTCCCGCTTTTTCGAAACGGCAAACTCAGCAGCTGCATGTAGTCCCGCTCGCAGGTTTCCGATACACATAGTGGTCGCGATGGCGTTGCCATGAATCTTACGGAATGCCTCCACTTGGAATCCGCAAGCAAGAGAGATCAGACTATTCGCCAGCAGATTCATTTGCTGAGGCAGAAATGCCACCAGTGTCAGGATGAAAATTTCTCCCAACACCCCGAACTGCCGCCAATGCATCTTTTCGGTTCGGTTCAGGAACCGATGGCGAACAAGAAATGCCATCAAAATGCCTATACCAAACGCAAACACTGGAATGGCATACTGCACTGACACAGCCCACTCTCCCTGAGACAAACAGACACTAAAGAGGAGGATATTTCCTGTCTGCGCGTTAGCAAAGACTTCCCCCCGGTACAGATACGAATACGCATCCATCAGCCCCCCCGACAGCGCCAAAAGAATCCCCAATCGAATTGTCTCAGACACCTGCCTCTGAAAGGTAAAACGATGTTTCACCGTATCCCGTGGCGCTTTGAGATGCTTCTGTTCCATTGCAGCTCCTCCCATCCTTCCAAAGCCGCTGGTGTTAGGCATAAAGCTAGGTAGCACGCCAAAAATACCGCTGTGGTTGGACTCCACGCCCCCATCATTGCGGGGTAATAAGAAAAGGCCAATGCTCCACCAGCCCAGCCCCAGAGAACCCCGCCTCCTACTACAGCCAGCCATAAGAGCAACCCCTTGTCCCGAAAGGTCATGCGGTAGTTGGAAAAAGTCGTCCGTCCCGGCAGACCATATCCTCGACTCCTCATGGTATCCCCAGTCTCAATCGACTGTTCCAAGCTCCAGGTCAGCAAGACAGACAGCACAGCACTTCCCTTTTTAACGCGAGCAAGCAATCTTCGAGGCGCCCTTCCCCCAGACAGTGCAGCCTGCGCCTGCGTTGTTGCTTTCAACTGTTGATGCAAGCGAGGCACAAAGGACAAGGTCATAGACAATACCAGGGATAGAGACGGCGTCAAACGCCCAAAGAGATAGAGTACCTTATCGGAAGAAAACACTTCATTCCAACATAGGGACCACAGCAATACCGCTCCCAACAGTGCCGCACCACCAATCCCATATAAGATACTCTCCAAAGTCAGTGGATTTCCCCCAGGAAAATACCCCAGCACCGTCACGCCTCGGTGAACAAACAATGGATTGACCGCCGCCGCCAAAAAAATCACCGGAAACAGCCAGCGAAGGCTCTGGCGTAAAGCCCGGCCACCACGCAAAAGAAGGTTGCACCCCAACGCACTGATCAGCGAGATCATCAGGCAAATTGGATGCATCAGACAGACAGAAAAAGTCAACACCAACAGAAAATATAAGAGCAGCACACTAGGGTGGCAGGTACCAAAGGCCTTTCCTTTCATCAGCACCCACCACCCTTTCATTCAGCTGGCCGCATTGCTGCCGCCTACATCTGCGCCTTGGTCACATGTATATACCCAGCATATCACATCTCCTGCTTGAACGGAATAGGAACTACAGCCATAGTTTGGAAATTTTCCATTCACCTGATACATCCAGCCAGACAGTTCCCCTACATCAAATTCGTACAGATTCCCAATCCCCTCAATATAGGCGTTGCCATAGGCAGGTGTTTCTGTATACTCCAAGTGAATATTCCGTTCTCGACATACACGACGCAGAACCTCTAAAACACTCTCTCCTGGAGTAATGTCCACCTGCGTAGCTGGCAAAAACCAGCCACTGCTGGGCAAGATGGACGCTACCCCAGGTTTGCACTGATCCAAGTGATTCAGGGCCGTAGCACAAGAAATCGAAATTGTGCAGACAGAAGCCGATGGAGGCGCAGGAGACGCAGGTCGAACCGGAGGACGTGCTTCCTCCTTTTCGGGCGGCTTAACAGGAGGCTTGGCAACAGGTTTCTCCGCGGATGGGGAACCCTCCTTTTCTGGTGCCTTTGCTTCCTTCTCCTGGAGGGCAGGAAGCTCCTCTGAGGAGTTCTCAGGAACCTTTTCCTCTGCTGGAGGCAACAGTTCCTCTTTCGGCTGTTGTTCCACCTGGCTCTGTTGACTCTGGGCAGAAACCAAAGGTTCCTCTGGAAACTCACCATGATTCCCCCCAAAACAAACCGCCAGAAGGAGCAAAACCGCCAGTAAACTCCCCCCGATGATCCATTTCTTCTTGTTCATCCTTCTGCCTCCTTAGGCCAGCTGAGGGAAGAGAACCTTAAAGCTTGTGGGCCATTCCCCCTTAGGTACAATCACAATGTTATGTGCACCGTCGCTCTCCTTCTTTTTCATCGTATAAAGGTCTGGCAAGCCTTTTTCTGCTCGCCATGCCCCAGTCAGTGCTAAAAATGCCTGTTCTGTTGCCATCTGTCCCTGACCATCCCCAGATTGCGTATGGCGGAAGCTGCCATCGGCTTGCTGATAGGACAGCAGCGCCTGAAGAAGCGTATGCCCATTCTTTACAAAGCGGCTGTCCTCTAGATCAATTCCCAATCGGCACAGGGCCAAAATAACCTGTGCTACACTCTCCGCATTTGCTCCGTCCCAGCTGGAAAAATTGCCGTCAGGAAGCTGGTGGTCGGAAAGCCAAGCAACACCCCGCGCTACTGCCTGTCCGACCGCTTTCTGCTCCTGGTAAGGTGCCAGCGCCTGAAGCGCCATAGCAGTTATATCCGGGTCTGGCTCCCCTGCCCCAAGAGACCAACCACCTGCGGTCCCTTGACGGCGGAGAATCTCCTGTACATATCTCTCCCGTGTTGCTTGATCCCCCGACACTTTGGGCACATCATAGTCCCCAGCATCCAGGGCTAACAGCGCCCACACTGCACCATTGAGTCCTTGTCCAAGCACTCCGCTGAACTCCCCTAAGGGAGCCAACAGATTATACCCTGCTACATTGGTTGGGTCCTTTCCCAGGGCGGTGAGCGTAAGCGCTACCCGTGCATATTCCGTATATTTCCGGGTAGAGAGCACTCCCTGAACCGATTTCACATGCGCATCCAATACGCCAAGATAGGCCGTCCAATAGGAGTCAGGCACCGAATACTCCCCCCGTGCAAGCCCTAGAACCACCCATTCACCACCGATGTCTCCCGTCTGGGGAGTAGACACGGTCTGAAGCAAATACGCTGCTGTCTGGTTTGCCGCTGTCTCCAAGTTGTTTGCTGCCCCAACTGGCAGAGCCAAACTCAGAGCCAGCACAAAGCCCATAACCAATGATACGCTCCGTTGCCGTTTCTTCATATCCTTTCTCTCCTTACTTATGCTGACCGTGTAGCAAAGCGAACAAACAAGGCCGCAGCTTCTGCGCGGGTAGCCGTACCTGTTGGGTCCAGCTTTCCATCGGGGCGTCCTTTTAGGATACCCTGACTCACCGCCCAGGCCATCGCCTCGCGAGCCCACGGTGCAATCTCATCCTGATCTGGAGCCTTCATTTCTTCCTGCAACGCTCCAGTCACACCTTGGGGACGGGCATACCGATAAAGCAGAACCGCCAGCTGCTCCCGTGTCACACGAGAAGCAGGCGCAAAACGGCCAGGAGCCACTCCTTCTACAATACCTAGTTGATTCGCCCAGGCAATGGCATTACTATACCACTGATCAGCAGAAACGTCGGTAAACGTATCCTCTCCGCCAGGGACAGGCTTTCCCGCCAGTCGATGAAGAATTGTAACCGACATGGCACGGGTGAGCGTGTTGTCTGGTGCAAAGGTTGTCTGACTGACGCCATCCATAAGCCCCATGGTGTAAGCTTGCTGCACAACAGACTCTCCCCAATGTCCGGTCATATCTGTAAAGGGAAGAGGCTGGAGTGTCTGGTTTGGAGTCACAAGAAAGAAGCTCAGGTGTGGCACTTTTACCTGGACCCCCAATGTGCCATTCCACTTCTTGCACAGACCATCGAGCTTTTCTACTGAGCCATCACTGCTAAAAGAAGTTACCTGGTAGTGTTCCCCTTCCTGGTACTTTCCCTTGGGCACAGGCATGGTCAACGTGAGTTGTTTCCCATCAAATTGGTGGATTTCTTTTCCTGTTGAGGTGATCGTCACCTCAACAACCACACCATCCTTTGTACTTACCGTTTGATCGGGCAGTGCTTCTATCGAGCGGGCAGCAACAGTCACTGTCACGGAATCCCCTTCTGCCTGCTTTGTCACCGAGGAGATTACACCAGAGGGCAAATCCACTTGCCCCTGTGGGGTTTGGATTACCAATGCAGCCTTGCTTATAGTACTCAAGCTAGCCTTTGGCAATTCCACCGCCATCTGTTTTACCGTCCCTTGCACTTTTGGGACAATAATGATCTGATCTTGCCCCTTTTTCTCCGCTGCGGCAATCACCTCTTTTAGGTCACTATTCTTCACCGTTATTGTCGCTTCCCCTTTGCTGTTGACAGAACCACCAGGGGTTAAAACTGGTGTTTCTGGGCTAGGCACAACCTCTCCCCAGTCACCACTTCCTGGCTCAGAGGTCCAATCTTTCGTATAATAGAATCGAATGTTTTCTCGTCCAGATAAAGTGTAAGAGGTAATCCCCACAGAGGGGCGCTTTCCATCCACCTCATATAACCAGCCGGAATTTGGTCCTGCACCGAACTCTTCTAAGGTCTTGCCGTCCTTGGTTATAGAACGGATATACCCCTTCTCAGCACCAACTTGAGTAATCCCTGTGCCTTCCAGCGCCTTGACAAACGCTGTGCAAACATTCGATCCTTTACTAACAGTTACATTCTTATCTGACAACCAATTTCCTGTATCCGCTTGTATTGTCACACTCACGGTAATGGTCTCTCCTTCAACAGGAGGCTCGACCGGTTTTTCCCCCGGATCGGTAGCTTTCACGGGTATTTTAGAGATCCCTGTAAAGTCGAATGCCTGGAATGGCTTATTTTGCACGGCTACTTGCTCGGCAGCAACGAGCGCCAGAAGTCCCTGTTTTGTCGCAAAATCATTTGCCTCCCCACTCGGCCCCTGGAACCCTTTCCCATCTGGAGTCAAATAGGACAGGAATCCATCTACCAAGGAATCCCCACCCTTTGTAAAACGCGCGTCAGAATCTGGATCGACGCCCATAGCGGCCAACGCCAAAATCACCATAGCATCCGTATTGGCATTGCCAAAGGTAGAACCGTTCTTACTTTTAAATTCCTTTGCCAGCCAATCCACACCGCCAACGCAAGCCTTTTTGGCATCCTCTCTACTGCTGGTAGACAGACCTTGGATAATCATTGCGGTGGTATCTCCGTCACCCGTTGTGCTCCAACCCCAACCACCATCAGGGAGCCTCAGACTCAACAGATAGTCTATCAGTTGTCCTTCCAACTGCCCATTGGAGAAGGTGCCTTGTTGCAGTGCCAGCAACACATAGGGTGCCACTGTACTGAACCACCCTTTTTTCGCGCCCTCCAAGTTGGTTTTCTTCAAAGCACTTCCTGCTGCCAAAGAAGTATTGCTCAAGGTGGTAATCTGCTCTGGATCAAATCCCAGTGCGCTCAGCCCCAAGACGCTGCTGCTGAGTTCATTGGCCGCACCTGCCTCTTCCTTCGTCTGCCCCCCAATTTTTGCCGCAGCTTCCGCTGCTGAAGCAATGGCTCGGTTGGCAAAGGCCTGTTTCTGCTCTGCCTTCAGCTGATTCCCATGGTGTTGGGCTGCTGCCCCCATGGCTGCCGCATGCCACCAGTCTGCACCACCGCTGGCGCTGCCCCACCAGAGAGCATCCTTGGCGGCATAGTCAGCGGAAATATTCTCGATCGCTTGGGCTAATTTCTCATTCCCTTCAGGCTGGGTACCTGTGGCTTTTACCGTTACTACAAACGTTTTGCTGGTTGTATAGCTTCCCTTTGTGACAGTTACAACAAGATTTCCTGTCACATCCTTTGTTCCAGTCGGACGTGTCACTGTCGCTCTTCCACTCTTGTATTTTGGTGCCTGGATATTCGGATGTTCAGAAGTCCACTCTGTGTCGCAGCCTGTAATGTTAGGGAGCACCAAATCCTCTGTCACTGCGCCTAAATTAGCCGCTGGGTCTCCCGCTCCATTGGCACTAAAGTTTTTGATGATGATTCCTTCCAGAGATGCAGCAACATCTTTCTGCAATGCCGCCCACTCTTCTTCTGTATACGCAGGTACTGTGACAGAAAAACTTCTTTGTCTGTCTTTCAGCGCTGGCATCGGGCCTGCTTCACAGATTCCGAATTGTTTACACGTATCTGCATAATCAATCGTTGCCGTCAGCTGAACCTGAACATCTTGCTGTCCATACGCAGGACGAATAATTTTATGTAGGCGGCCAGTTGCAGAATCCGTCGCCTGTGGATCAATCTCAATCGCCGTATGATTGGAATTCCAAGCAACAGAGAGGCCAAAAGAGTCACCAGGGTTCAACTTCAAAGGCTTTGTGATGTGATCCTTCTGCTGGCCATTGAGCATCTTCTGCTCAGTCAGTTCTGCCAACTTCTTAGAAATTGCCTCCTCTTTCGTCTCTGCATGCGTAGGGATTTTGATTCCTGCTACAAGAACATCAACTGGCGGTTCACTTCCCAAGGTCAGAGTAAAGGTTACTTCTGCGGCGCCTGCTCTAGAGCCATCTGGATACTGAATTGTCCCATCTGCATCAACATATTGCTTCCCACTAGTTACACTTTTCAATGCCACAGCTACACCAGGTGCCGCCTGATCCACAATCCCTTGGGCTTTTGTCTGAAGGTTTGTATCCACTGCAACAGAACCTTCATAGGCATAAGAGCCACCTGACTGACCACTATATTCTATGGGATCCAAGGCATTCACTACCAACAGCGCTTTTTTCGCTGCATTTAAACGGGAAGTAATCTCTCCTTGCTCCATAGCAGGTACTGTTACTGAAAAGGTCTTATTTTCATGGACCGTTCCACATGTGATGGTTGCCGTCAAGGTAACAGTTTGCTCTTGAAGCTGTTTTACTACCACCCCTTTTTCAGAGATAACCTTCGGTGCGCTGGACTTCCAAGCAATGGTAGTCCTATTGCTTTGTCCCTTTGTAGGAAGCGTAATACTATTCTCCGTTCGTTCAGGAAGCGTCAATGCCGCTAAATCTTCCTGAACAAATTGCTTTGCCTCTTCTTCCGTAACTCCTTTTTCCACTGTAACCGTACACCAAGCTGGTACCACAGGATTGTTTTTCCAAGGCCCCTTGGTCATCAGCAGATAGGTCCCTGATTTTTGGAACGACGCAGTAAACGCCCCGCTGCCATCTGTAGCAGGATCTAGCTGGGTTTCCCCCCCTGATTCATCTACTGCTGCAAGCTGCATTCCGTCCATGGAAACCCACTTCTCGCCTTCATACGCAGACATAATATTAAATCCTTGTACGGAGAGAGAGAATGTCTCCCCAGCTTTGCAGGAAATATCACGGATCAAATTCTCCCCTTGATAAAACGCAGCATAATAGTCTCCGTAGGAATCATCGTAGAGGAATGTATCCAAAACATCCCCTTGGCGGAGAACTGCTTGTGGGGCAAAATCAGCACTATACTTCCCGTTGATAATATGTCCAGCAAATCCACTATTTTCAAAAATTTTTGTCAATGTACCATCCAGATACTGGGTTGCATTCTCTTTCGTAAACGCTTGTCCATATTTTTCCTCATGCGCTGCCACAACAGCATCCAGGACGGTAGGATCTACCCCTGAAGCCTCATTTGCAAATCCATACTTCTCAGCTAACCCGGCGGTTACTGTCAGCTGTTTGGGTCTTATAACAAGTTCATTCCCCTGAGAATAGGAAAAGGTAATCGTTACCGCGTTCTGTCCTGCCCCCAGAGCTGCTGTTGGCAGCAACCCCAACAGTAGCACCACAGAAAGAAACAGGCTCAACACTCTTTTTCTCATACGCGCCTCCTAAAAAAACTGCCTGCCGACACCGGCAGACAGATCCAAAGACACAGAAAAGCAAGGGGCGCAGACAGCGTCCCTGTTACTGGTGGTTTGTTTCCGGTTCCGGCAGAAACACCGACAGACTTCAGGTCCTCTGACTTATCCGCTATCGCGGCTTCACAGTGACCGACTCGCGGGGCTTTGCACCCCATTCCCCCTCGCCATTTGATGTGGCAAAAGTCTGTCTTCTCTCTAGTATTCTTTTTTATCATAGCAGACTCCACAAGGTTTGTAAATCAATTTTCCTTCCATTCCTCCAAAAAGCAATGACAAATGCCTCGGATCATCGTCCCGCTCCCTCTGAGAAAAAAAGACACAGGCAGGACGTCTTGTAAACCCCACCTGTGTCTCTATTTACTATTCCCCATTCCCAGTGTCAGTACCACCAGTTCCCTCGGGGGCGGTCCCTTCGCCAGTTCCATTCCCAGTGCCGCCGGTATTCCCGGTGTTGCCAGTACTGCCAGTTCCACCGGTATTCCCAGTGTTGCCAGTGCCGCCAGTTCCACCGGTATTCCCAGTGTTGCCGGTGCCGCCAGTTCCACCGGTATTTCCAGTGTTGCCAGTACCGCCCGTCCCACCAGTATTCCCAGTGTTACCGGTGCCACCAGTCGTTCCATTATTTCCGTCGGCCTTAGGCGGAGTTACACCTTCCTCAGGTGCCTGACCAGCATCCTGGGTGGAGTCATGTGGGGTAGAATTTGGATTTTCCACCACTTCTACCGCAATCTCAACGGTCTTCTCGCCGGCAACACCTTTGATGATGGCTTTGCCGACATCCTGACCAGTAACCACCCCTGCATTGTCCACTTTAGCCACCGCGGTATCATTGCTGCTCCACTTAATCGTTGCCGGAGCCATGTCATCTTTCTCCATGGATACTGTGGCGTTGATGGTGTACGTCTCACCAGAACGAATGGTAACACTGTCCTGGCTAACCCGGATATCCATGACCCCCCGTGCTGTCTCCACCACCTCAACGGTGTTGGTTGCTGCGGTCTCTCCATCAATCGTGGCCACAATGGTCGCTCTGCCCAAGCTCTCAGCTGTCAGTGTACAGGTAAGTCCGTTGCCACTGACAGAGACCACATTATTATCCTTGCTGGTCCACTCCACAGCAGGTTCCGCACCGCCGTTCTTTATCCCCATCAGGGTCGCTTCAGCAGTCTCCCCTACCACAATACTCGGGGTTGAGAACTTGATCTCATAGTCTCCCTTTCCCCCTAGCATGGAGCGGATTACCAGCGCAGCAAGAACAATAACCACCAATCCTACCACAATGGGCAAAATCTGAACTGCTCCACGACGATTGGACGCAGACGAACTGCGCTGGTTCCGGCTGCTACTCCGACGCTGCCCCTCCGGGGAACGATGTCCACCATTGCGGCTGTTGCTTTGCTGAGGTCGGCTGCCGCTTCGGTTGTAGCTGCTTCCTCTGCTGCTCCGACTGCCGCTGCTCTGAGAGGAGTAACTGCTTCGGCTACTCCCAGAAGAAGGTCGCTTTTTTCGATTTCCATTGTGATCTTCCCAGTTTGGCGCGGTACGCTCCCAGTCGGATCGGTCAAAGTCATCATGCCAATCCCGGCTGCTGCGGGTGCTGTATCGGTCAGAGTAACGATCAGAATACCGATCCCGGTCATAGTAACTCCGGTCATAATCTCGGCCAAAGTCTCCCCGGTAGTCTCGGTCACGATAGTCCCGGTCGCGATAGAAATCTCGGTCATACTCCCTGTCGTAATTCCGACCACCGGAATAGGACGAAGAACTCCTCCTTGAACTTCCCCGCGAGGAACGGCTGCTGTAATCGTCATAGTCATCGTAACGCATTTTATCATCCTCCTGACGATTGTTCTGAAACAGAAAAGTCATCGGGCTTTGTCATTTTTTCACATACTTCAGGCTATTATAGCATATCTATTTACCTCTGAAAACACCCAAATTGTAAAGTTTCCTCAAAATATTCCCATCATTTTTGGTCGGATTCCCAGTCTTTTCTTTACGAGAATCAGGTTTTATGATACAATAATTACAAATTTCCTGGTTTTCCGCTTTTTTCCACCCAGCGGAAAACAGAGAAAGGCAGGAAAGAGTTTACTATGAAACTTTCCTTTCAATCCGCTGGATCAGCTGGCGATCTAACCCTGCTGGTAAATACCCCTGTCCCGCCAGAAGAACTGCGGCCCATAGCCCAGCGTCTACTATCCATTGACCAACTGCAAGCCAGCCGCGTCTGCTTCCTCACAAAACCCATTGGCAGCGGTGTAATACGCCTGAACTTCCCAGGCAATGTCTTCAGCAGCAATGCGATGGCCTTAGGCGCCTTAGCCTTTGCCGTAGAGCAGGGCATCTATCGAGAGAAAAAACTTCTTATTGAGGCAGCGGGTTTAACAGATCCCTGTACTGTCCATGTCAATCCCTTGGCTGGACAGGCCGCCGTAGACCTTCCACTTCCCACCGCCGTAGAAAAAATCTCTATCTTGGGGCAAGAGGTCCCCATGATTGTCTTTCCTGGTATTCTTCATCTCCTTTGGAAAGGTTCAGATGCTCCACCAACAGCATCACTTCTCCCTGCGCTGCAAACCCTCTGCCAGGAAAAGAACTCCCCCGCCGCAGGATGTATGCTCTGGGACTTTCGGGCCAAGTCTATGCACCCGTTGGTCTATCGAGCAGAAGAAGAAAACCTCATTTCCCGCTCCACTTGTTCCTCCGGTGCTGCGGCAGCAGCAGCTTGGACTGCCCTGCACAATCGAGAACACCAACGCAGATTGGAGGTCCATCAACCCGGTGGAACCATTCAAACCACAGCAATTTGTCCGTCCGGCAAACTCCGCCGTCTCACCGCCGCTTTTCCCGTGGCCTTGGGGCCAACCTATGAAATCACATTTTGATTAAGCATACAAGGCCATCGAACAGAGGATTTCTCATCCCGTTCCGATGGCCTTGTTCCTTAAACCCTTCAAACATTTCATTACGAATTTACAGCATTTGAGAACAGATCTCTTGTCCCTTTATTTTATATTTGATATTCTGCATAAAACAAGTATGGTGA
>JAHHRP010000039.1 GCA_020025735.1 Evtepia sp. | reverse complement strand
GTCCAACCTAGTCCCCCGGTCCAACCTAGTCCCCCGGTCCAACCTAGTCCTCCGGTCCAACCTAGTCCTCCGGTCCAACCTAGTCCTCCGGTCCAACCTGATCCACTCCAACCTGATCCAGTCCAGCCTGATCCACTCCAACCCGATCCAGTCCAACCTGATCCGCTCCAGCCCGATACACTGGGCCGCTTAGATGACACCCCTAAAACAGGCGATGCCAGCCATATAAAACTATGGGCTTCCCTAAGTCTCATCTCCCTATGCAGTGCGATCATACTCCTACTTGCAGGGCTAAAAAGGAGACTATAAAAATTAAATTCATTGCAAGCAAAGCAAAAGGCAGCGACAGGTATAATTCAAAGGATGCATTGTATGTTTTATTTGAAACAGGCGTCAAAAAAGAAGTTTTGGTTTATCTTATTACCATCCCTACTGTTGATCCTATCTGCTGTTTTTTCTTTACGAGCATTTTATGAGGTCAGCAGCCTGAATATGGAACAAGAAAAATTCAAAAATATGGCAGACAAAGTAGATGCCACAGTGGCAGAAGAAATGCAGCCACATTCCCCTACGATCACAAAATCTACAGATATCCCTTCAGCAAATCCTGCGATATTATCACAGTATAAAGCGTTCGCACAGCAGAACCCAGAATTCTATGGATGGATTAGAATTGACAATACCATTGTAGATTATCCGGTCATGCACACGCCCAATGATCCAAAAAAATATCTGCGATTGAATTTTGATGGCGAATACAGCATTGCTGGCACGATTTTTATGGATCATCGCTGTTCCGCCGAAAGTGATCATCTTATTTTATATGGACACAACATGAAAAATAAGACGATGTTTGGCTCAATCTTGAATTACCAGGATGAAACCTATTGGAAAGAACACCCACTTATCCAATTTGACACTTTATACGAACAGCGAGAGTATGAGGTTTTTGCCGCTTTTTTTGACCATGTTTATAACGAAAATGACACTTGCTTCAAGTATTACAATTTCATTGATGCAGTCAACGAGGACGCATTCTACCAAGCAATTCACAGCTATCAGGAAAAGTCCCTTTATCATACCGGTGTGTCAGCACAGTATGGAGATCAGCTCCTATCCCTCTCCACATGCGCGTATCATACCAAAAACGGAAGATTTGTGGTTGTCGCGCGAAAATGCCAAAATTCATTACCAGACATTGTACAACCACCCCCTTCTTAAACGCATCTGCACAAGTATAAAAACGTACTAAACACCAGCATTTTAGTCAGAACGTCCCACTCAAAAAAGGTTATGGATATTTCTTATCCCAAAACCAAAGCAAAGGTCACCGCAGAGCTGTAACTCCACAGTGACCAAAGCTTTTAATGTACATTCAGGATAAACTGGGAGTAGCACACCCCGTCTAAAACTTCGTATTACCCTACCAGGGGGCTTTTTGTGCTGTCCGTATAATCTGGGGCAGATCACATCCTTCCGTCCGTTGGGGGCTTTCGTTTATGCGTGCGTGTCAATCCCTTGTTTGTCGTCCTTCAAAATGCTGGTGTCAAATGGTACCCCGACCTGCCAGCCGGGAATCCTTGATTGCACAAAGTCCACAAGGCGGCAAGCCTCCTCATGGTGAATCTTTGTCGTGTGCGTGCTGCGTGCATCCGATCTTTTGGGGGAATCTGAGGATAGTAGGATTGGATCGTCTCACCCAACTCATTCGAGCTAGTCATGCCATAGCCATCTCGGCGTTCACGAAAGGCAAGGTCTCTCATTTTCTGCTCAATCTCTTTGGATACAGGGATAATTTTGAAATCCGATTCTGTTATGCCCGTTATATCCAGCCCTGGAGGTGTACACGGATTTTTGTCACCGGGGGCAAGCGGGCCGTTATATCCGGGGGGATATAGGGATACCTTTGTTTTTGTGCCGAATCGCTGCCTGCCAGATTTTTTCGCAAAAGACTTCTCAAGTCCCCTCTTTTTCCCGCGCAAGTCAAGGGAAAAAATTGTCGGAGAAAGAAAGTTCCCCTTGTAATTTTCTCAAAAGGGTGGTACACTGCAACCGACAATTTAATAATGGGAGATGCTATTTTGTTGTAACGCCGCAGCCAATCCTGCGGCGGAAGGAGAAGTTCATGAAAAAACGCATTTTCGCACTTTTCCTGTCAGCCCTGCTTCTGGCCACTGTACTCTGCGGCTGCGGAGACACGAAGCCCCAGGAAGCTGGCGGGGTCGGCAGCGACACAACGAGCTCTTCCAGAGAGGCGGTCACCGGCGGTGAACTGGTGGTCGGCATCTCGCAAGACCTGGGAGACAGTCTTGACCCGTATCAGTTGACGGCAGCAGGAACCAGAGAGGTCTTATTTAACATCTATGAGGGCCTGGTCAAGGCCACTGCCACGGGTGCGTATGTGCCCGCTGTGGCATCGGACAGTTCCGTGTCGGAGGACGGCTTGACCTACACATTCCCTCTGCGTAAGGACGTGAAATTCCACAACGGAGACACCGTCACGAGCGAAGATGTCATCTATTCCTTCAAAACCTGCGCCGAGACCACGGTAGACACTGCCCTGGCCGCGGCGCTTTCTTCTATGAAAGACATCTCTGCGAAGGGAGAGACCATTACCATTACGTTGTCTGAGCCAAATCCTGACTTCCTGAGCTATGTAGGTATGGTCTTCATCGTCCCCGCCGACTACACCGAACAGAGCACCTCTCCTGTGGGCACAGGCCCCTTCCGGTTCGTTTCCCGCTCGGTGCAGGAGAACTTGGTGATGGAGAAGTTTGACGGCTATTGGGGCCAGGCAGCCTATCTGGATCGTGTCACTCTGAAGATCTTTGAAGATGCCAACGCCCTCATGTCCGCTCTGAGTGCAGAGTCCGTGGACATGGCCATCCACCTGACCGTAGACCAGGTTGCTACCCTTAGCGCCGACGCCTACAAAACCCTGGAAGGCACGATGAATCTGGTTCAGGCCTTGTATCTGAACAACGACAAGGAGCCTTTCGACAACGAGAAGGTCCGGCAGGCCATGTGCTATGCGGTGAATGTAAAGGATATCCTGAATCTCACCGGCGAGGGCCACGGCACGCAGATTGGCACCTCCATCTACCCAGCCTTCACCAAGTATTTTGAAGAATCGCTGTCTGACGCCTATCCCCATGACACAGAGAAGGCCAAGCAGCTTCTGAAAGAGGCTGGATATGAGGACGGCTTCTCTATGACCATCACGGTCCCGTCCAACTACACCCCCCACATGAATGTGGCAGAAGTGCTGGTAGAGCAGCTGGCCCAGGTTGGCATTACCGCCACCTTGGAGCCTGTGGAGTGGGAAACATGGCTTTCCCGGGTCTATGCTGGCCGTGATTTTGAAGGCACTGTCGTGGGCTTTGATGCCTCTAACCTCAGCGCCGGCGCTCTGCTCAACCGCTGGACCAGCGACGACGAGAACAACATGATAAACTATGACAACGCTGCCTATGACAAGATCATGAAGGAAGCCGCCGTCACCACCGATGACACCAAGCAGACCGAGCTGTACAAGCAGGCAGCCAAGATGCTCTCCGACACCGCCGCCAACGTCTACATTCAGGACCTGGCAGACTTCGTGGTTCTCAAATCCAATCTGGACGGCTATCAGTTCTATCCTCTGTATGTTCTGGATCTGTCTACCATTCACTATGTAAAATAAACACAAGCGGCCCATGGACCGCTGACGGAACGAGAAAGGAGGGCGAGAAGATGCATTCTATCATTCGCAAGATTTTCACTCTCATTATTACATTGTTCATGGTCTCTCTTCTCGCCTTCCTGGCGTTTCAGGTCATCCCTGGCTCTCCTGCCACCAATATGCTGGGCACCAATGCCACTCCAGAAAAGGTTGCCGCGCTGGAAGCTGAACTGGGACTGGACGATCCTGTTCTGATCCGTTATGGTCGGTGGGCACTGAACTTCCTCCAAGGCGATTGGGGCCAGTCTTATAGCTACGATATGCCTGTAAAAGACATGGTCCTGGAAAAATTACCCGCCACTGGGACCTTAGTCCTCATGGCGTTTGCCATCACTGTGGTCGCTGCCTTTCCTTTGGGCATTGCCACTGCTCGGCGAGAGGGAGGGCTTCTGGATCGGGTCATTACGGTGGTCAATCAAATCTGTATGTCCATCCCCCCGGTTTTTGTAGGGATTTTACTGTGCTTTCTCTTTGGCATCACCCTGCGGGTGTTCGTACCAGGGAACTTTGTCTCTTTCCAGGAAAACCCTGGTCGGTTTTTTCTCTATATGCTCTTCCCGGCGCTGTCCGTGGCCCTGTCACGGATTGCCATGACCGTAAAGATGCTCCGTTCCTCCATCCTGGATGAGATGAACAAGGACTATATCCGCACCGCCTTCAGCCGAGGCCGCACCCGCGCCGACGCCTTAAAAGTCCATGCCCTGCGAAACGCCATCATTCCTGTCATCGCGTTTCTGTCTGTCACCGCGGCAGAACTGGTGGCTGGAAGTATCGTGGTGGAGCAAGTCTTTACCGTGCCTGGAATTGGCCGCCTTCTGCTCTCCTCAATTGGCAGCCGAGATTTTCCGACCGCGCAGGCAGTGGTCATTCTGCTTGCTACTTGGGTTGTGGTGGTCAACTTCATTGCTGATATTCTCTATCAGTACATGGACCCCCGCATCCGCATCCGTTAATTCTTTTTCACGCAGAGGGGAGGGAACAAACGTGCTTCTGGCAAAAAAACAGAACAAACGCCCCCCGGCTCATGGTGTTGGCCAGCCTCGGAACCATTTCCTTCTGGCTGGTGGTATTCTCTGTGGATTCATGGCTTTGCTTATTCTCACAGGCTATGTCTGGACCCCTTATGACAGCACCAACATGTCCGGTATGAATAAGTTTCTGCCTCCTAGTCTGTCCCATCCTCTGGGCACAGACAACTTCGGTCGGGATCTCCTTTCCCGGATCATGGAGGGTGCAGGAAGCACTTTCTTCATTGCCCTGTGCGTGGTTCTTATTGGTGGGATCATAGGCACTGTCATCGGCTGTCTGACCGGTTACTTTGGCGGCGTGGCCGATCTGGTGCTTATGCGGGTGTGTGATGCAATCACTGCCTTTCCCAGCATTCTTCTTGCCTTGGTTCTGATTACAATCGTCGGTCAGGGGAAATATCCTATTATTCTGATTTTGGGCATTCTCTTTATCCCTTCCTTTGCCCGTGTGGTCCGTGGAGAGGTTGCTAAGGAACGCAGCTTAAACTATGTTGCCTCAGCCCGACTTATGGGAGCCAGTCATTTGCGGATCATCTTCCGCCACATCCTGCCCAATACCATTCAGGTGCTTTTGCCCATTGCTGCCATTGGTTTTAATAACGCAGTGCTGGCAGAAGCCAGCATGAGCTATCTGGGTGTGGGGGTGCAGCCTCCTGATGCCTCTCTTGGCCGGATGCTCTCTGAGGCTCAGACCTTTCTGGCCCGTGCCCCCTGGTACGCTCTGTTTGTTGGCCTGGCCATTGTGCTGATGATTTTGGGGGTGAGCCTGCTCACGGAAGGGCTCCAACAACGCCAGCGAAGCTGAAAGGAGGCACGATATGCTAGACATTCAAGATCTCCACATTCGCTTCCGCTCTGCTCCTGCGGGGAAAGAGGCCGTAAAGGGACTTTCGCTGCACATGGATCAGGGGGAGATTCTTGGCCTTGTGGGGGAGTCTGGCAGCGGCAAGACAGTGACTGCTATGGCGCTGGCCGGTCTGCTCAGCAATGCCAAAACCATTTTATCCGGCCACATCTTTTTTGAGGGTACGGATCTGCTCCAAGCCTCGCGGGAAACCATCCGAGCCTTGCGGGGCAAGGAGATCGCGGTGGTCTTTCAAGAGCCTATGACCTCCATGGACCCAGTCATGCGGGTGGGACCTCAGGTGGAAGAAGCCCTGCTGGTTCACACTGAACTTAACGCTCAGGAGCGGCGGCACCGGGCGCTTCAGGCCATGGCCGATGCTGAACTGCCAGACCCGGAGACAGTGTATCGGAAGTATCCTCATGAACTCTCTGGCGGGATGCTCCAGCGGGCCATGATTGCTGCTGCCATCATTTCCGAGCCAAAGCTGCTCATCTGCGACGAGCCAACCACGGCCTTGGATGTGACCATCCAGGAGGGCATCCTGACTCTTTTAAAAAAAGTCAACCGAGAGAAGGGGACCGGGATTCTTTTCATTTCTCACAATCTGCATGTTGTCCGCAAACTCTGCTCCCAAGTGGCCGTGATGTGCAAAGGGGAACTCCTGGAGGCGGGGCCGGCAGATGAAATTTTTTATCATCCTCAGGCAGACTATACCAAGGGCCTTATTGCGGCCATTCCAACCAGGCGGAAACGGGGGTAATACCATGGAACCCATCCTGGAGATTCGCAATCTCAATAGCTTTTATCGGCAAGGCGGCAGTGTTTTTTCCCGGGGAAAGACCATTCAGGTTTTGGAAAAGATCAACGTAACCATTGCACAAGGGGAAGTCTTGGGCCTTGTGGGAGAGTCAGGCAGCGGCAAGTCCACCCTGGCCAAATCCATTCTGGGCATGACGGAATATCAGGGAGAGATTGTCCATCACTCCCGCCGACCCCAGATGGTCTTTCAAGACCCCTACTCCTCTTTAAATCCTGCCTTTTCTATCCGGCGGATTGTGGAGGAACCGTTACGAATTTATGGCAAGTATTCTGCGGCTGAACGCAGACGCCGGGCGGAAGAAATGCTCCAGGCGGTGGGCCTTGGCCCGGACTTTTTTGACCGCAAACCCTCTCAGCTCTCTGGGGGTCAGCGGCAGCGGGTATCGATTGCTGCTGCCATGATTGTGCGGCCCCGGCTGGTCATTCTGGATGAGGCTGTCTCGGCTTTGGACGTAACCATTCAGGATCAGATTTTAGATCTCCTGATGAAGCTGCGGCGGGAGTACGCGCTAAGTTATCTCTTCATTTCCCACGATCTGAATATCATTTACCAGTGTTGTGACCGGGTCATTGTCATGGAGAAAGGGCGCATCGTGGAAGAAAACACCGTAGATAGTCTCTTCGATCACCCCACCCACCCTTACACCAAACAGCTGCTCAAAGCAGCAGAATAACTCGTCCCCCCTGAGGGTATTGAACCGCCTCATTTTGTGCGGTGCTCAGGGGGACTTTTGTCGCCCTGATGGTCTTTTCTTTGGGTTGACGAACCTTTTTTGAGGTTTTATAATGTAATAAATTGTTTTTATGGACACACCAAATTCTATTGCTTAATACGAAGAAAGAGAGGAACCTTCCCTATGAGAAAACGATTGTTCACTGGGGCCATAGCCTTGGTCCTATCTCTATTGTCGGTGGCTTCCCCCATCCTGGCGGCAGAAGGAAGCACTTCCACCCAGGAAGATTCTATCCCTGTACAACCATCTGTGTCGGAAGAAACCTTAGACCAAACACCACCCACAGAAGTCCCCCCAGCTTCTGATATCCCACCACAGACCCCACCTGCGGAGCCTCCTTCTCCTGATACCCCCGTCCCGGAAAAGCCTCCCGTCAGCGATCCCGTTCCACCTCCTCCTGTGGAGATCCCAGAAGGACCTCCGCTGCGTCAGGAGCATGTGAAGTACATGGAGGGCTTTCCCCAAAGAGCTTTCCAGCCAGGCAAGCAGCTGACCAGAGCACAAGCAGCGCAAGTGGTCTACCGTCTGCTGGCCGCGCCAGACAGCGGCACTGGCAGCTGCTCCTACACCGACGTACCCAACAGCCAGTGGTATGCCAAATCGGTACAAGCCCTATGTGCTCTTGGTTTGTTTGACAATGGGAGCCATTTCCGGCCCGGTGATGTCATTACGCGGGCAGAGTTTGTGGATCTGCTCATCCGCGTAAAACCACAGGCACAAGGGACAGCTGCCTTCCCTGATGTCCCTGCGAGTCATTGGGCTGCCAATCAGATCAGTGCTGCCGCCAGTCAGGGCTGGATCAACGGCTATCCTGACGGCACCTTCCGCCCAGACAACGGTCTTTCCCGTGCAGAGGCCTGCACCGTCATCAACCGGATGTTAGGCCGATCTGGGGATGCAGAACAGGCCAACAAATTGCTCTCACTGGGAATATTCTCAGATATGACTGCCTCCCATTGGGCAGGCACTACCATAGTGGAAGCTGCCGTCTCTCACGCCCCCACTGTCAACGGGAGTGGAGAAGGCTGGTCCGACATAGACCTGGCTTCTATGACCTTCCATCCCGGTTTTCACGATGTCGGTAAACAGCTTTATTATGTCGATCAATACGGCAAGTTGGCCCTGAACATTACCTTTGGCGCATTCCGTGCCGACAGCTCTGGTGCCTTGACCCGCCTCTCTGCCTCCTATCAGATTCCCAACGTACCGTATCTCAGCCAAATCGACAACATCTATGCCTGGGTTGGCTGCGAAGCGGTCTCTACCCTCATGGGCCTGCAAGCCAAGGGCTATGCCACCAAAGTGCCGCTGAAACAATTTCTGGACAATCTACCTCGCCACAGGACCAATCCTGAGAAGGGATTTGTGGGTTCCCCTTACGTCCCAGACCCTTCCAAACGCACTCGTACCACCATCTATCCGGCCAAACTGGCAGAGTATTCTAACACCTATTGTAACGGTCAGCCCGTCTGCGCTGACTTCCGTGGTGCTTCTGTCACTGACTTACAGCGTGAATTGCTGGCAGGCAACAGTGTCGTCGCCTATATGACTCTTTGGTGGGAGAAACCCAACTACCGCACATATCAGATTGAGGGCACCCCTCAGCGTCTGGTAAGCAATAACCACGCAGTTCTCGTGTGTGGCTATGATCCAGAGAAAGGTTATTTCATCTCTGATCCGTATAACTACTATAACCGCGGGGAAGTTCACCAATATTGGAAAGATGCCAAGACCTTTGAAGCCATCTGGAATGAGCGCCAGGTTGGCATGGTTCTGCGATAAATGAAAAATTCTTTCTCTACAGAAACACGGGAGATTGCCCATGCAATCCCCCGTGTTCTCTTTTAATCGATCGAAAAACGGAGCCATATTTTGGCCCCGTTTCGGTCTGCTCACACCTCCGAGAGGGTAAACGTAAACTCTGTGAATCCGTCCTGACTAGTAACGGTGATATCCTCTTTGTAGGTGTTCAAGAGCGTTTTGACGATATACAATCCCAGTCCCACCCCATCTTTGTGGGTGGATCGAGAGGAGTCTGCCTTGTGGAATCGATCAAAGATGTGGCTCAGCTGTTGTGGCGGGATGGTTTCTCCCTCGTTGCCAATGGCAATGTATGCCTTGCCGCCCTTGGTGGCAATCTTCAAGGTGAGCTTGCCGCCAGGGACAGAAAACTTCACCGCATTGTCCAGCAGGTTATAGCACACCTGGGTCACTGCATCTGGGTCACCCCAAACCATGACAGGACCATCCGGCAACTGGGTCTGCACATCCAGCTCCTTTTCGGTGATCTTAGCCTCCAAGCTCACCAGTACTCGCAGCAGAACCTCTGCCGCGTCAAACTGCTCTTGTGCAGCTACCCGCTCAGAAGATTGCATCCGGGACAACTCCAGCATCCGCCGCACCAGCCGGGACAACCGTCGGGTCTCGGAGGAAATCACTTGCAGAGACTCCCGCTCTTTTCCCGGCGGGATCGTCCCATCCAAGATGCCATCGGCAAAGCCAGCAATGGTGGTCATGGGTGTCTTCAGTTCGTGAGAAACATTGGCGACGAACTCGCTGCGTTTCTTCTCGGCCTGCGCCAGAGAATCTGCCATTGCGTTAAATGCCGCAGCCAACTCACCGATCTCATCGCTGCGATTCACATATTCTGTAATGCGGGTATCCACCTCACCGTGAGCGAACTTATGGGCAAACGCACACATACCTTTCAATGGGTCCACCAACCTCTGCACGGTAATGGAGCAGATCACCAGAGAAATCAGCAGCACCGCCACAGCAGTAACAAAGAACAGTTGGAACGTATTCTTCAAAAAGTCCATCACTGTTGAGGCATCGGCTGCCACAAATAGAATTCCTGCGGGGATCCCCGATGCCATCAGCTCTCCAGTGGAGAGATTATGAACTAAGGGCGAAATAATTTGACCCGTGACATAGCAGCGCCCCTCGAGAAGCTGGTTAAACGTAGTCATGCCACTGTATTCTCTGCTTTTGAGCAGCTGATTCACCGCCCAAGTGGGTACCCGCAGTTCTTGCTGGGGCAAGTTAAAGATTTCCCGGTCCAGGTTGGCCCCAGCGGCACATAGGATCTCTCCCTCAGTGCTGCACACCAGCACGGTGGTGTTGGTGAGCAGCACTGCCGAGCGGATGTAATTGATAAAATCCTCACTGCCCAAAGAGTCCCCCTTGGTGATGACCGCATTGGCATAGTTGGAAATGACGCCGGCGTTACGTTCCAAAGAGGTCTTAATCTCCCGGATCTGGTAGCGATAGGACAGGGTAAAAAAACCAGCGCCCAGCAGCACCATACACAGGGCAATGAGTCCTAGCAGCACCGTAACCTGGCGCAGGTACATACTCTTTGTCTTTTTCATGGTTATCCGTTGTGCAGTTCAAACTTATAGCCCACACCCCAAACGGTTTTCAGGGACCATTGCTCACTAACACCTTCTAGTTTTTCCCGCAGCCGCTTAATGTGTACATCGACGGTCCGGGAATCGCCAAAGTAGTCAAATCCCCACACCTCATCCAGCAGCTGGTTGCGGGTGAACACCCGGTTGGGGGAGGATGCCAGGTGGAAGAGCAACTCCAGTTCCTTGGGCGGGGTGTCCACTCGCTTTCCCCGGACCTCCAACTCGTAGGAATCTAAATTGATGACCATGCCATCGAAGGTAAGTCGACGCGTCTTTGCCTCGTCCCCGCACAGGCGGCGCAGGACCGCGTGGACTCTGGCCAGGAGTTCTTTCATTTCAAAGGGCTTTACCATGTAGTCATCGGCGCCCATTTCCAATCCGGCCACTTTGTCGATGGTCTCGCCCTTGGCGGTGAGCATGATGATCGGAGTTTTATCGGTCTCGCGGATCTTGGCGCACACAGCCCAACCATCCATCACTGGCAACATAATATCCAGCAGCACCAGGTCCGGGCGGAAGAGACGATAGATCTCCAGCGCCTTACCGCCATCGGCGGCGACCATGGTCTCATACCCTTCTTTTTTCAAATAGAGGTTAATCAGCTCGGCAATGTTGCTCTCATCCTCCACGATCAGTACTTTTCTTCCCATGAGGACACCTGCTTTCCGTAAAATCATAATAGGCTTCGCATACCAAATTTTTTGAACAAATCATGTGCAGGGGCGAAAATCTCCCTGCCAGCCCATTATTGCATGGACTTTCCGCCCCGTCAAGGGAATACCACGGGAAAAAGAGGGCATAGTAAGGGAGAACTCGATTGGAAAGGAGATGGGATCATGTCTCAGAAAAAGGAAAACAAGCCCTCCAACCAGGGCAGCCAGAACCAGCAGAAGAAGTCCCGCAACCAGGACTGCGTCAGCGATAAGAGCAGCCTGCTGGGCAACGCCGGCAACAGCAACAACGGCGGTCAGGCTGGCACCTAAGTAAGCCCCAAGCAGAACCTCCCCCGCGGCGTTCCCAATGAGAACGCTGCGGGGGAGGTTTTTTACTGTGTATCAGGCATCGGGCGAAATGGTGCTTTGCGTCAGCGTATATGCCGCTTGCAAGGTCTGTCCGGGATTGGCTGGGTAGATCTGAAACTCATAGCTGTGGGACAACGTGCCCAGAGAATGGGAGAGGCAACCTGTTTCCCCTGGGGCCACGGCCACCCCGTGTTCCGTGTCCCGTCCCACGGTGAGCAGCAATCCACTGTCTCCCTCGTTATGGACGGTGAGCAACAGCCACGCCCCGTTTTCCGGGGATGTCTCGCCGGAAATCTGTCCATCAACAGAGGTTGTAATGGTTCCGTGCTGCAGCTCCGTGACCGGAACAGGTTCAGGCACAGAGGATGTCGATGCCATCTGACAGGCGGACAGCAGCAGACAGGTGGAGAGCAGGAGAACGACAAGCCAACGTTTCATGGTATCATTCCTTCTTTCCAAACAGTTCCTTCAACAATGCTAGCTTGCCCTTAAAATAAATTTTGCTTTATGCTATATCTCTTTGGGCAATTCTATACGAAATGTTAATAGACCCTCCAAAGGGAGAAGGTACTACCTTACAAGTGTAGTTTCTTGTAAAGAATCCCGCTTTGACATAGATATGCCCCTGTTCGCCTGGCACTAATACTCTTGAAACATTGTTATCAATGGAAATGACAACATTTGTATTCCCCCTGTTATGAACCCAGAAGTTCAATCGATCTCCATTTCGACTGGTCACAGCGACCGTTCGAGTGAACTGAGACCCTGTAGCTGTACCTTCGGCAATTTCTAAATCAAGGGGAAAGATATTGTCATCCGATACTGTTTGAACATTATCTGACGATCCAGAAATATTTGCGGCAGATGCTCCTAAGCAACTAGCAAGCACGCCTATTACCAGAACAAATGCAGCAATATTTTTAAGTGTTCATTTTTTCATTTATACCATTCCTTTCTTTATTCGTCTACTTTTGTAGAGATAGAGGCAGGCCCACCTTCTATTTATATATTCCAAAAAATATGGAGCGCGGACATTTTATAAAATATTTTATAAAAATTTTTAATTATACTTGCTCTGTCCTATCTGATGCTATAAACTTAATTTTATTGGCACCTATATATTGGGGATGTAATAAAGGAAAGAGACAGATGGATCAAATGCAAGAGGACTTTTTCCAGCAGCTCTATGAGACCTGGTTTCCCAAGCTCTGCCATTATGCTGCCTCTGTGGTGAAAGACCCTCATGTTGCAGAGGAAATCGTCCAGGACACCTTTCTTGCTGCCCTGGGGAAGCTGGAGGGATTGTCCCAGGCAGAAAACCCGGAGCGATGGCTGCTGAAAACCGCAAAAAATAAGACCTTACACTATTTTCGGGCGCAGGCCACTCGACGCAAGCGGCTGCTCTCCTTAGAGGCTGAGGGGATTGATCCAGCCAGCCCCAATGCCGCGATCCTGGCACTGGAGGAAGCCCAACAAGACACCCTGGAGGAAACCTATGCACTCATCCGAACGGTTCTGAAACCGGAAGAGCTGCTCCTGCTGCATCGAATCGCCATAGAAGGGAAGAGCTACCATGACACGGCGGCAGAGTTGGGCTGCTCTCTTTGGGCCTGCCAGAAGCGGATGCAGCGAATCCGCAAAAAACTCCAAACTGCCCTGGCACAGCAGCACTGGGAGGACGGCACTGCTCCTGCCGAACACGAAGGAAAGGAGGCGAAGGAGAGATGGAAAAGCCCCCCAGAAAACGCAAGAACGCGACCCCAAAGAAATGACCACAACCGCGTTATATGCTGCTTTACGGGCGGATCTCCTCAGCCAAGAGGAAAGTGATTTCTCCCGGCTGACACAGCTCTTGGAGGAAGCAGAGCGCCGTGAAAAAAGAGATGGAAACCTCATCGACGTAACTGCCGCAAGGGCGCGTTTTGACCGAGAATACAGCGCTTTGTCAGCACCATTGTACGCTGCCTCACCGGCAGAGAATCCCCCCTTTGACCGAAAAAGGCGCGGAAAACGGAAGAACATCCGCTGGATGATGCTGGCCGCCATCCTTCTGGTGCTGGTCATTCTCCCCGCTGCGGGACAAGGGACATTCCTGCATCCTCAGGAC
>JAHHRP010000038.1 GCA_020025735.1 Evtepia sp. | reverse complement strand
CCATATATCTATTACAAGGAAGTCAAATAGATTCAAGATTTCTCCCAGAATCAGCACATTCCAGAAGTTTGCCAAGAAACTCTCTTTCCGCCTGTTTAAAGTATGACTGTCCTTTGTCTGCTATAAATAAAAAAAAGAGATGATCCAAAGATCATCTCTTTCCTGGTGCGCGAGGCGGGACTTGAACCCGCACGTGCGTATTGCACACTAGAACCTGAATCTAGCGAGTCTGCCAATTCCACCACTCGCGCATTTCTTGCCTCATCGAGAAACTATCTCGTTCAGTGCGAGATTTATAATAGCACAGGAGGGAGGATGTGTCAAGTATTTTTTTCGACTTTTTAGTGTTTTTGAAAAAAGTTTTCCGTCCCCCGGAGAGCCAATTGCAATCGGAACCGAGGGACGGAAATGGCGATTATTTTGTGCCAAAGATGCGATCACCAGCATCCCCCAGACCTGGGACAATGTATCCGTGTTCGTTCAACTTTTCATCGACTGCGGCTACATAGATCTCCACAGTAGGATGTTCCTGGTGTACCCGAGCAATCCCTTCCGGGGCGGCGAGAACATTCATGAGTTTAATATTCTTTACACCATATTCCTTGACAAAGCCAATGGCAGCAGCAGCTGAACCGCCAGTGGCCAGCATAGGATCGAGAATGATTACATCTCGCTCAGCAATGTCCGATGGCATTTTACAGTAGTATTTCACCGGCTGTAAGGTTTCAGGGTCCCGGAACAGGCCGATGTGTCCCACCTTTGCTGAGGGGATGAGGGTGAGGATTCCCTCAACCATACCTAGCCCTGCCCGCAGGACAGGAACGATGGCCAGTTTCTTGCCCGCGATCTGCCGGGTGATTGCCTGGGCCACCGGGGTCTGGACGGGGACATTCTGCAAAGGAAGGTCTCGGGTTGCTTCATAGCACATGAGTGTGGCCACTTCGCCTACGATTTCCCGGAATTCCTTCACACCTGTATTCTCATCCCGCAGGATGGACAGCTTATGCTGCAGCAGGGGGTGATCCAATACGTGTACCATTTCCATTTGTTATAATCTCCCTTCACTGTCATCATGAGGTGGGGTTTTGGCGGTGTTCTCCTGGGCTAGGCGCTCCCGTTCAGCCTGGGAGAGACGGTGATAGACGGGGACTAAGGCCGCAGCAGAGATCGTTTGCCCTGTCCGGGCAAGTTCCAAAGCCTGCCTGGCTACGCCCCAGGCGCTTTGCAAGCGCAGGTTGGGGGGGGCAAGCAGAGCGGGAATCCCCGCTGAGGTCAGAGACTCATAGCATAACTGAGCACCGTCTCCGATCACCAGCTGAGGGATCTGTGTTCCTTTCAGCTCTGTGATAAGGTCCTCCAGGGCAATAGCCCGGTCAGGAGTCAGCCGATGGGGATGGGTTCCATCCACCTGGAATCGGGCGTTGTAGATCTGGTGCCGTCGGGCATCCATGGCCGCACATACCTGGCCAGAAAAACCAGCTACATTCCATGCCATAGACTCCAGGGTGGAGCAGCCAGCACAGGGGAGTTCCGCGGCCCAAGCCAGTCCCTTGGCTGCTGCGACGCCAATCCGCAAACCCGTAAAAGAGCCAGGACCTGCTGCCACAGCAATTAGATCTAGGTCACGGGGGGTCAGGCCGCAGTCCTGGAGCAGACGTTGGGCCATAGGCAGCAGGGTTTGGCTATGGGTCAGCCCCGTGTGGAGAAAGGTCTGCGCGATCAGTGTCTCCTCCTGGCACAGGGCCACAGAAGCTGCCGTGGCGGAGGATTCCAAGGCTAAAATTTTCACAGGGCGTCCTCCTTCCATTCTGGGGCGTCCAGCCCGGGGCCATGGAGGGTGAGAACCCGCTGGTTCTCTTCCTCTCCCCGTCGGATGTCTACATAGATCGTGTCTGCATCTAGGGCATCTCGGACGTTCTCACTCCATTCTACCGCACAGATTCCACCACGCTGGAGGAAATCCTCCCAACCGATGTCAAAGAGATCGTCGGCTGTATGCAGACGGTACATATCAAAGTGGAAGAGGGGCAGGCGCCCGCCATCGTATTCATTGACGATGGTAAAGGTGGGGCTGGTGACCCGCTGAGTGATGCCCAAACCGCGGGCCATTCCTCGAACAAAGGCCGTCTTGCCTGCACCAAGGTCGCCGGTAAAGGCGACTACGGCCCCGGGGGACAGGCATCTGGCCAGTTTCCAACCGATGGCTTCGGTTTCCTCTTCGTTTGCTGAATATCGTTCCATGGAGACGAGTTCCTTTCCTGGGGGGCGGTCAGCTCCCGGTAATGTTTTTTATTTTACCATAAAACCGTCCAGGTTGCACCCCTCTACGACAAAATTTATTCCTTACAAAGGATATCATAAGAGAAGAATCGCCAGGGCGAGAACATGCCCTGAAAAGGAGGGAGGTTCATGAGGCACGGGAGAGAGGAACGGCCCCTATTTTTTCTCAGTTTGGGAGCGGCACTGTATGGCCTGGCCCTCATCTTCAGTGCGACTCGCTATGACCAGGATCTCCATAGCCTGGTCCTTAAGCAGGGCGTTGCTCTGGCAGCAGGGGTAGTCCTATGTCTGCTTCTGAGTGCAGTAGATGTGAGGCGGCTGCTAGAAAAGTTTTGGTGGTTGCTGCCTGTGCTGAATGTTGTGTTGCTGTTGCTGCTTATTCCATTGGGCAACGATGATGGAACGGGAAACAAAAGTTGGATTTCCTTGCCGGGAGGGCTGTTCAATTTTCAGCCAGCGGAGGTAGTAAAGCTCACCTTCCTGCTCCTGCTGGCGTTCCAGCTGACAAAATTAGCGGAAAAAGGGCGCAATCGTCCCAAAGCAGTTTTGTCTCTTTTGCTGCATGTGATGGCGCTGTGTGGGTTGTTGTATGGGGTGTCAGGTGACATTGGCATGGTGGCAGTATATGGCATCATCTACTTGGGAATGTTATGGTCAGCGGGCATCCATCCTCTCTGGCTCTTGGGAGAGGTAGCCGCTGGCGTGGGGGGGATGGTGTTGCTCTGGCCCCGGCTGCCTGCGTATGTGCGGCTGCGTTTTTTGGTGGTCCTGGACCATGATCTGGACCCTTTGGGAAAGGGATTCCAACAAGAGCGGAGCCTGTTGGCCATTGGCTCGGGGCAGGGGTTAGGACAAGGGTATCTTCAGGGGACTCAGACACAGAGCCTTTCCCCCTCTGCTTTGCCTGCTCGACACACGGACTTTATTTTTTCGGTTGCTGGGGAAGAGTTGGGCCTGTTAGGGTGTCTAGTGATCTTGGCGTTGTTGGGTGCCATTCTGTTCCGCTGTCTGTGGCTTGCTAGGAAGAGCCAAGACCCTCTGTTTGCTTCGGTTGCGGCAGGAGTGGCGGCGATGTTTGGAGCCCAAACGATTCTGAATGTGGGAATGTGTTTGTATGTTGCTCCAGTGGTGGGGGTGACGCTGCCTTTTTTCAGTTATGGCGGCTCTTCTCTGATCACAACGTTTGGAGCAGTGGGACTTATCCTGTCCATGAAAAAGGAGAGATTGGGAGGAAGCGGCAGATGGTTGGAGGGATAAGCTGACAATGAGAGGAGAGACTATGACCAACGCTTCAACGAGGAGGTCATTTGCAATGGCACAGTCTTGCTTTCCACGGCGGCTGGGATCGTTGATGATTCTAGCCGCCCTTTCGTTTGCTCTTTCGCTGCCCGCTCTGGCTCTGTTTGATCAAGAAGAGGGGGATAGAGGACAAGCTCCCATCGCGGAAAATTTTTCCTTAACAACCTATCGGGATGTGGCTGTGAGCGGCACGTTTTCTGGCGTGGACCCACAGGGAGATCCTCTTACCTTCCGGGTGACAAAAAATCCTGCCCGGGGAGCGATCACGTTTGCTGAAGAGGGGGCTGCCCGGTTCACGTATACGCCGTACGAGCGGAAGACGGGGAAGGATTCCTTCACCTATGTAGCTGTGGACGGAGGGGGGAATGTCTCCCAGCCGGCCGAGGTTTCGATTCGGATTGAAAAGCCGCACACCAAGGTATCCTATGCCGATATGGCAGGGAATCCTGCTCATAAGGCGGCCATCACATTGGCCCAGCGGGAGATCTTTGTGGGAGAAAAGATGGGGGAGACCTGGTTTTTCCGGCCTGATGCTCCTGTAAGCCGAGAGGAATTCCTGGCTATGGCTATGGATACGGTGGGGATGGACACGCTGCCTGAGGTCCAGATCACTGGCTTTGCTGATGATGAGAGGATTGCCACCTGGGCCAGACCCTATGTGGCCTCTGCGCTGGGCGGTGGGATGATCCAAGGGACAGCGACAGACGGCACAAGAGCCACGTTTGCTCCCGAACGGATCATCACCCGGTCAGAGGCGGCGGTGATGCTGGATCGGTTGCTGCGGGTCTCAGACGTAGCTGACCGAGGGGATGTGTCCCGGCAGGCCGTACCAACTTGGGCTTATCAATCGGTAATTAACCTCTCTGCTGTGGGTGTTCTGGAGGCGAAGGAGGGACTTGAAGGAGCGCTGTCCACCCCGATTACGCGGGCGGAAGCGGCAGAAATGTTGCAATCTGCAATAGAAGTACTGGACTTTCGAGAGAAAACTTGGTAAAATAAACCTGACATCTTCTTTGCCCACGGACGCGGGGTCTGACAGAAGAAGGCTCCGCGTCCTCCATAAGAAAGAGAGTAAGCCATGGAGCAAGCTGTGATGCACTCGCCCTTAGGCCCCCTGACCCTGTTTGCAGAAGACGGATTTTTAATCGCCCTTGTCTATGGTGACTATGGCGACTATGATGACCTGCCACTCTTTCGGCAGGCTGTGCGCCAGCTAGAGGAATACTTTGCTGGTCAGCGCCAGACGTTTTCTCTCCCTCTCCGCCCTGAGGGAACGGCGTTCCAGCGCCGGGTCTGGCAGAGTCTATGTGAGATTCCTTACGGTAAGACCATCTCCTATCGGGATCTGGCGGTCCGTGTGGGATCTCCCCGTGCCTTTCAAGCGGTAGGGCAGGCCAACGGAAGAAATCCTTTGCCGATCCTCATTCCCTGCCACCGGGTCATTGCCGCAGATGGGACCTTAGGCGGCTATTCCAGTGGCGTAGAGCGAAAGAACTTCCTGCTCCGTCTGGAGGGGGCTGCTTTGATGGAGATTCCTTCTTCCAGGCGGATGAGAAAACGGGGGGTGAGAGCCTGGTGATTTTGGGGTACCGTTCTTCCTGGCCTTCTGAGAATGCGGTCAGATAGCGGCAAGGTGTGTCCAAAATATATGATAACATTTTTGCTTGACTTGATGCGCTGCCTTATGTTCAAAATAGAATGAGGATAAAAGGGAACTGCTGCATAAGTTACATTGCGAGGGAATCAATCTTTACAAAAAGAAGAAAACGCCGCCAAAATCGAGGGATACCCCGATTTTGGCGGCGTTGGCATTGATGTTAGTTTGCTTTTACAAGGATGGGACATCCTTCATCAGCAGATACATGACGGCCTTTTGGGCATGGAGACGATTTTCTGCTTCATCAAAAATTTCATCGGCATGGGCTTCAAAAACTTCGGCGGTGATCTCCTCGCCTCGATGGGCAGGCAGACAGTGCTGAACCATGGCATCGGGATGTGCCGCCGCCATGACTGCATCGTTGATCTGATAACGCGCAAAGATGACCTTCCGCTGGTGGAACTCTTCCTCTTGGCCCATGGAGGCCCATACGTCCGTGTAAAGGACATCGGCATCCTGGGCGGCGGCAAGGATGTCTGGGGTGCATTGGAACTGACCGGGATATTGCTGGGCAAAGGCCATGATTTCTGGGTCAGGCTGATAGTCTGCTGGGCAGGCAATGGCGATCTTCATGCCGCACTTGAGGCATCCTACAATAAGGGAGTTTGCCATGTTGTTTCCGTCACCTACATAACACAGCTTCAGACCTTCCAGCTTGTGTTTATGCTCTCGAATGGTCATGAGGTCCGCCAGAACTTGACAGGGGTGACAGAAATCGGTCAAGCCGTTGATGACGGGGATAGAGGCATACTGTGCCAACGTCTCCACTTCTTCCTGGGCGAAGGTGCGGATCATGATGCCGTCACAGAACCGGGAGAGGACACGGGCGGTGTCTTCCACAGGCTCGTTGCGGCCGATCTGGCTATCTTTGTCGGACAGGTAGATGGCATTGCCGCCCAGTTGGTAGATTCCCGTTTCAAAGGAGACCCGGGTGCGTGTAGAATTCTTTTCAAAAATCATGGCCAGGGTTTTTCCGGCCAGAAAAGGGTGCTGGATGCCCGCTTTTTTCATGGCTTTAAGCTGGTCGGCGGTGTCCAGAATTTCTAAAATCTCTTCGCCGGACAGATCCAGCAGTTTCAGCAGGTCTTTTTTCATGACGTCCTTCTTCTCCTTTTCTCGTTATCCCATGAGGGTCTGTTTCAAAATGGAAAGGCCCTCATCCATTTCCTCTTTGGTGATGACCAAGGGAGGCAGCAGACGCAGTCGGTCCCCTGCGGTCAGGCACAGCAGGCCGTTGTCGATGAGTAGCGCGGCCAGTGCTTTGTTGGTGCGGGCCCCCTTGATGTCAATGCCCAACATGAGGCCCATCCCGACCACGTCACCAAGCTCTGGACTGCCAATGGCCTGAATCCCTGCGCGAAGATAGTTGCCCTTCTCTTGCACCTGGGTCAGAAAATCTTGGTCTATGGTTTCCAGCACGGCCAGAGCCGCTGCGGTGGAAACAGGGTTTGCACCAACGTAGAGCCGTGGGTGCCGGGGGTGAGGACGGAAGAACACGTCTCGTTGGTGAGGATTCCCCCCAAGGGCAAGCCGCCAGCGATTCCCTTGGCGAAGGAAACTACGTCCGGCTGGATGCCGAACTGCTGGAAGGCAAAGAGGCTGCCTGTGCGGCCAATGCCTGTCTGAACTTCATCGACCAGCAAAAGCCAGTCTTTTTCCTGACACAGTGCGGCAAGGTGCTGGACCATGGTTTGGTCTAAGGGCCGTAAACCACCTTCCCCTTGAATCAGTTCGACCATGACCGCACAGACATCGTCACTTGCCTGGGATTGGATGCTCTCTAAGGTAGGGTCAGCGTAGCGGAACCCGTCATTGAAGGGGAAGAAGTAGTTATGATAGCTCTCCTGTCCAGTGGCGGTGAGGGTGGTGATGGTCCGTCCATGGAAGGAGCGGTTGAGTGTGAGGATGGTGCTGCGCCCCTGACCATATTTGTCAAAGCTGTACTTCCGGGCCACTTTAATCATGGCCTCGTTAGACTCTGCCCCAGAGTTGCCAAAAAAGACTTTGGACATCCCACTGCGGGAACAAAGCTCTTTGGCCAGCAGTGCGCCTGGCTGTGTGTAAAAGAGATTGGAGATATGCCCCAATTTCTCGATCTGTGCTGTGATGGCGGAGATCCACTTGGGATTTCCATATCCCAGCGAGTTGACCCCGATGCCACTGGTAAAATCAATGTACTTTCGTCCAGACAGACTATATAGGGTGGCGCCGTTTCCGTGGTCAATATCCACCGGAAAGCGCCCGTAGGTGTGCATCACATACGTCTCGTCGATCGCCTTCAATTCTTCAAATGTCACGGCACTCACTTCTCCTATCGTTGTTACAACTTTAAATCTGCGCGCAAAGTTTGGTCGAACTTATGCCCAAAGCATCGTACCAATCCCTTGGTGGGAGAGCATTTCGGTGAGAATGGAGTGGGGGATACGCCCATCCAGAATGTGGGTTCGGTGTACGCCTTGTTCCAGGGCGTTGACGCAGCACTGGATTTTGGGGATCATCCCACCTCCAATGACTCCGCTGGCAAGCAGACCGGGGACTTCATCCAGACGGATCTGCGGGATGAGTGTGTTGTCATCCTTGGGGTCCCGCAGGACCCCCCGCACGTCGGTGAGCAGAATGAGCTTTTCAGCCCCCAGGGAAATGGCCAGTTCAGCAGCAGCGGTATCGGCATTGATGTTGTAGGCGGTGTCATTGTCGATGCCCAGGGCTACGGTGGAGACAACGGGAATGTAACCACAGGTGAGCGTATCGTTGATGATCTGGGGAGCGACTTTGACAATCTTCCCTACCAGACCATACTTCTCATCTAGTTTTTTTGCCTGGAACAGGGCACCGTCTAGGCCGCACAGGCCGATGGCCTTGCCACCCAGATTGTTGATGATAGAGACTAGGTGTTTGTTCACTTTGCCACAGAGGACCTGCTGCACAATGTCCATGGTCTCCTGATCGGTGTATCGCAGGCCGTCCACGAAGCGGGATTGCTTTCCTACCCGTTCCAGCATCTGTCCGATCTCTGGTCCGCCGCCATGGACCATCACCACCCGAACACCAACCAGATGCAGCAGGATGATGTCGCTGATGACAGCGCTTCGGAGTTCCTCAGAGACCATGGCGTTGCCGCCATATTTGATCACCACAGTCTTACCGTAGTATTTTTGGATGTAAGGCAGGGCTTCCACCAGGACGGTGGAGCGCTCCATATAGTCGTTCATATCCATGGGGAAGTTCCTCTTTCTTCGTTTGTGGTCAGCTGCGATAGTCGCCGTTGATTTTCACATAGTCATACGTGAGGTCACAGCCCCAGCAGGAGCAGGAGGCCTCACCAGCAGTGAGGGTGACGAGAATAGTAACCTCATCCTGAGACAGAACTTGCTTGGCGATTTCTTCATCAAAGGGGACCCCTTGACCTCCCGAACAAACCAGCAGCTGGCCAGCCTGGGAGAGGAATTTCACCTGAACGTCTTTGGGATCAAAGTGCGCTCCAGAGTAGCCCGCAGCGCACAGAACACGGCCCCAGTTGGCATCCGTTCCAAAGATGGCGCATTTAACCAGAGGCGAGCGGACCACTGCCTTGGCGATGCATTCAGCCTGGTCCTCACTTTCGGCACCTTCTACGGTGCAGGTGATGAGGCGACCAGCCCCTTCACCGTCGCTGGCAATCATCTTGGCTTCATATTCGCATACATGGCGCAGGGCGGCCAAGAAGGCATCGTAGTCTGCGCCAGGGCCGGTAATGGGGGCGTTGCCCGCCAGACCGTTTGCGAGGAGGATACAGGTGTCATTGGTGGAAGTGTCCCCGTCTACGGTGATGCGGTTAAAGGTCTTGGTCACCACCAGCCGGAGCATCTTCTGGAGAAGATCGGCGTCAATGGCACAATCGGTGGTGATGCCGCAGAGCATCGTGCCCATGTTGGGGTGAATCATGCCGGAGCCTTTGGCAATGGCTCCGATGGTGATGGTCTTGCCGCCGATCTCTGTGGTGACAGCAATCTCTTTGATTTTTAAGTCGGTGGTGAGAATGGCATGGGCAGCGTCCTGAGAGGCCTGGGGTGTATTGGCAAGGGCAGCTGCCAGCGCGGGTGTACCTTGTTCTACGGCAGAGATATTCAGTTCCACCCCGATGATGCCGGTGGAACAGACGGCGAAATCCTGGGGAGTTAGCCCAGTGGCAGCGGCAGCGGCGGCAGCCATCCGCTGGGCGTATGCCATGCCGTTGGGGGCACAGGCGTTGGCGTTGCCGCTGTCAAAGATAATGCCCTGAGCCTTGTGGTCGGATAGGTGCTCCATTGTCAGCAGAACAGGATCGGCCTTGACTACGTTGCGGGTGTAGGTGCCTGCCGCAGCGCAGGGGACGGAAGAAAGAATCATGGCCAGATCCTTTTTGTCCGGCTGAGGTGTGGTAAAATTGTCTTTAATCCCGCAGTGGATGCCTGCGGCCTGAAATCCCTTAGGCGCAGTAACGCCGCCAGAAATAATATTCATGAGAAAAACCTCCTTTAAGAGCAACAGTAAGAAAGACGAAAAAACCAGGTTGGTCTATTACCAGGGGGTCACAGGCCTTCCGTTTCCTGAAAGCCCAGCATTAAGTTCATGTTTTGCACAGCCGCACCAGAGGCACCTTTGCCCAGATTATCGAACAGGGCTGTGATGGTAGTCTGTTCCTCGTGGCCACAGACGATCAGCCGCAGCTGATTGGTACCTACCAGGGTATCCGAGTAGATCACGGATTCGTCCCCGCCAAAGGGGGCAACGGAAACGAAGGTTTGGTCTTCGTAATAGGCATCTAAGACGGAGTAGATGTTATAGGCGGTGGGGCCGCCGGGCAGAGTGTCATTGCGAAGCATGACGGTGGTGGCCATCCCCTGAATATAGTCCCCCAAAATGGGATGAAAGACAGGCGGGGCATCCAGCCCGCAGACATGGACCATTTCTGGTAAGTGCTTGTGATGCAGGGTGGTGCCATAGATCCGGGCTGAAGCGTGTCGAGGATCTCGATTGGGGTCCTGGTATTCGGCGATGAGTTTTTTACCACCGCCAGAGTACCCGGTCAGAGAGTAGGCACACAGGGGGAGATCTGGGGGAATCAGCCCCAGCTGCACCAGAGGATAAACGGCAGAGATAAAGCCTGAGGCATGACAGCCGGGATTTGCCACCCGCTTAGAGCGGACGATGGCCTCCCGGTGACGGGGGGAGAGTTCTGGGAAACCATAGTCCCAGCCTGGTGCGGTGCGGTGGGCGGTGGAGGCATCGATGACCCGGGTGTGCGGATTGTCGATCATGGCCACTGCCTCCCGGGCTGCTTCATCTGGCAGGCAAAGAAAGACGAGATCAGCGGCGTTGAGGCACTTTTTTCGCTCTGCTGGGTCCTTTCGCTTTTCGTCGTCGATGAGGAGAAGGGAAATGTCTTGCCGGGGCGTAAGGCGGTCATAGATTTGCAGGCCGGTGGTACCCTCCCGACCATCAATAAAGATCAAAGGTTTCATTTGTCACGCTCCTGAACGAAGGCTTTTAGCGTTTCAATCTGTACCTTGACCGCTTCTGGGGCAGGACCGCCGTAGACCTTCCGGTCTCCTACGCAGGTTTCCAGAGAGAGAGCATCGTAGACATCGGAGGAGAAGTAAGGAGAGACTTTCTGGTATTCTTCCAAAGGGAGAGTTTCCAAGGAGTGACCAGTGTCCACACAGTGTCCTACCAGCTTACCGACGATGCCGTAAGCTTCCCGGAAGGGCATCCCTTTTTTGGTCAGATAATCGGCACAGTCGGTGGCAGAGATGAAGCCGCCGTTGGCTGCCTGACGCATATTGGCCCGGTTGACGGTGAGGGTGTCGATCATGGCAGTGAAGACAGGCAGGCAGAGCTCCACAGTGTCGATGGTGTCAAAGACAGGCTCTTTGTCTTCCTGCATATCCTTGTTGTAGGCCAAGGGGATGCCTTTCATCACCGTCAGGAGCGTGATGAGGGAGCCGTAGACCCGCCCTGTCTTTCCTCGGACCAATTCTGCTACATCGGGATTTTTCTTCTGAGGCATGATGGAGGAGCCGGTGGCATAGGCATCATCCAGTTCAATGAATTTGAACTCCCAGCTGCACCAGAGGATCAGTTCCTCAGAGAACCGGGACAGATGCATCATCAGGATGGAACAGGCAGAGAGGAACTCAATGGCGAAATCTCGGTCGGAGACACCGTCGAGTGAATTGTCCATGGGTTTTTGGAAGCCCAGCAGCTGGGCGGTGCGGAAGCGATCTATGGGGTGGGTAGAGGTAGCCAGTGCGCCGGAACCCAAGGGGGATTCATCCAGGCGAACGCGGCAATCTTCCAGGCGGGTCACATCCCGTCGGAACATGTTGGCATAAGCCATCAGGGCATGGGCGAAGGTAATGGGCTGGGCCCGCTGTAAGTGGGTATAGCCAGGCATGACCGCATCCAGGTTCGTCTCTGCCTGACGGATGAGAGCCTTTTCCAGGTCCAGAAGCATCCCTACAATGACGGGGATCTCTTCTTTGACAAATAGACGGAAATCCAAAGCCACTTGATCGTTTCGGCTGCGGGCGGTGTGCAGACGCTTGCCTGTGGCACCGATGCGCTCGGTGAGCAGGACTTCCATGTTCATGTGGATATCCTCGCTGTCCTTGGTGAACGCCACTGTGCCGTTTTCAATTTCCCGAAGGAGGACATTTAAGGTATCTACGATTTTTTCAGCCTCTTCCTTGGCGATAATTCCCTGTTCACCCAGCATGGTAGCGTGAGCGATAGAACCGGTAATATCCTGCCGATACAGCCGGGCGTCAAAGGAAATGGAGGAGTTAAAGTCGTTGACCTGATCATCGGTTTCCTTCTGAAACCGTCCAGCCCATAGTTTCATAACAAAAGATCCTTTCCATAGAACGGCACAGAGCAGGACCAACCAGATCCTGCCCCGGCCATGTTCATTGTGATCTAAGACCTCAGAGCAGGGGTTGCTGCACCAAAGCCTCACAGAGTTTCCCACTATACAGGGGAGAAAGTAAATCCAAATAATTTATTTTAATTTCACAACTGTGCAGATGAAAAATACTACATAGCGTTTGCTTTTCGATGCACAGCAAAAAGGTCAAAGCTTTTTCTGCTCCCGGAGCGCCTGAACAGTGTCGGGCAAGCCCCAGAGGTTGATGAAGCCGGTGGCATCATCCTGATTATAGTCACTCTCCTCAAAGGTGACCAGCTTTTCCGAGTACAGGCTCTCAGGGGAGGTGACAGAAGAGGTGATAATATTGCCCTTATACAGCTTCAGCTTCACGGTGCCAGTGACGTGCTTTTGGGTATCTACGGCAAAGGCTTGAAGGGCCTCCCGCAGAGGGGTGAACCACTTTCCGTTGTACAGCAGGTCAGCAAAGTCAATGGCCAGTTTTTGCTTCATATGCTTGGTGTCCTTATCCAAGGTGATCATCTCCAGCACCTCATGGGCCCGATAGAGGATGGTGCCACCAGGAGTTTCATATACGCCACGGTCTTTCATGCCGACCAGCCGATTTTCTACGATGTCCAACAGACCGATACCGTTGGCACCACCCAGGGCGTTCAGTCCTTCGATGATCTTAGAGGCCTTCATTTTTTCGCCGTTGAGAGCGACGGGTACGCCCTTTTCAAAATCCAAAGTGAGATAGGTGGCTTCGTCGGGGGCTTTGGCAGGGGAGACTCCCATTTCCAAGAAGCCGGGCTTGTCGTACAGAGGCTCATTGGCGGGATCTTCCAGGTCCAGCCCCTCGTGGCTCAGGTGCCAGAGGTTCTTGTCTTTGGAGTAGTTGGTCTCCCGGCTGATCTTCAGGGGAACATTGTGGGCCTCGGCATAGTCGATTTCTTCGTCCCGGCCTTTGATGTCCCACTCCCGCCAAGGAGCGATGATCTTCATGGTGGGGGCAAAGCGTTTAATGGCCAGTTCAAACCGGACCTGATCATTGCCCTTGCCAGTGCAGCCGTGGCAGATGGCATCGGCTCCTTCGGCCAGAGCAATTTCTACCAGCTTTTTGCCGATGATAGGCCGGGCGAAAGCGGTGCCCAACAGATAGCCTTCGTAGTTGGCTCCCATCATCATGGAGGGGATGATGACATCGTCTACCATCTCATCCACCAAGTCGGCAACAATGAGCTTAGAAGCCCCGGTTTTCAGGGCCTTTTCTTCCAAACCCTCCAGTTCGTCAGCCTGTCCCACGTTGCCAGAGACGGCGATGATTTCAGGGTTATGATAGTTTTCCTTCAGCCAGGGGATAATAATAGATGTATCAAGCCCGCCGGAGTAGGCGAGGACAACTTTTTTAATTTCAGACATGGTAATGACCTCCCAAAAGATTTCCTTTGATTTCTCATTGGGGAAAGCATACCACGATTCTGCTGAAATTGCAAGAGGATTCTGCATAAACATCCGTGAATTTCGGAAATTTTCCCAAGTAATTTTTCACAAAAACGAATATTTACAGAGTCAAAATGAATATAAATACTGAATGGTGAGAATGCACATA
>JAHHRP010000037.1 GCA_020025735.1 Evtepia sp. | reverse complement strand
ATACAGAGGATACCAAAAGAATCTTTCCACATTCTTTCTGAAATCTATCAGTTCCGAAAGATTTTCTGCAAAATCATAACACAGCCTTCAGCCACGTTCGGCAAGCAATCAACACTCCTCATCTAACCTCTCCCATCACCGGGGTAAGAACAGAGAAAAGGTACTCCCCTCGCCCTGCACAGAGGTCACCTTCACATATCCTCCCTGTTCCACAGCGATTTGACGGACTAAGTACAGTCCAATGCCAACCCCCTCTTGATCCCTGGCTGCGGGGGCACGGTAAAACCGCTGAAACACTTTGCTCTGTTCCTCTTCTGCCAGTCCTATCCCGGTATCTGTTATGTCAATGCGGCAGAACAACTCATAGGATACTACCTTCACCGCAACCTCTCCCCCAGCGGGAGTATACTTTACACCGTTGTCCAGCAGATTGCACACCGCTTCTTCTGTCCACTTCGGATCAAAGCAAGCCTCTTCACTGGTGGGCTGAAAGGTTAGCGCAACCCCCTGCTCCGCTGCCTTGGGGCGCAGCTGGGCCACGGCACCCTCCAGCATAACTCCCAGCGGGGCACGGACAGGATGAAGTACCAAAACCCCCGTCTCCAATCGGGAGGTCTTCACCAGGGCTTCGACCAGGGACCGCAGCTTCTCTGCCTGTTCCTCCAATGCCGCGGCGCAAGTCCGTCCTTCCGGGGCTAAAGACTGTTCCGCCAGCAGCTGGGTATAGAGAAGGATGTTGGCGATCGGTGTTTTCGTCTGGTGAGAAATGTCCCCTATGAGGGTCTTAATGGCATCTTTCTCTGCCTGTAAGTTCTGGGCAGAAACCATAGAGGCATCCAAATACTCTGCCAGCCGATTCTCCACTGCTGAAAGCAGGCTCTCGTCCAGCCGCTTTGGAACAAATGTCCCCTGGGTCACCTCGTCCAGCATGTGATTCAGACTTTTGAGTGTCTTTTTTTCTCGCTGCCGGAACCACAGCCCTCCAATCAAAGCGCCCAAACAAGCTGCCGAAAGACACAGCACCATCGTTCCTCCCATGTCACTTCACCGCCCAGGTGTAACCCACCCCATAAACCGTTTTCAGATACTGAGGCTTCGCGGGCGTATCCTCTAGCTTATCCCGCAGACGCTTAACCGTCACAGACAATGCATTTTCCTCCACATACTCTGCTCCATCGGTCCACACGCGATCCAGGAGGTCTGCCCTGCTGAGGGTAATCCCCCGATTCTCTACCAGAATCTTTAACAATTTCTGCTCTGTTTTGCTCAATGCAATCAATCGGCCAGCCTTGCGGTATTCCATACGACCAAAGTCAAAAGCAAACTGACCTACTTCCACCACCTGACTGCCTCCCTGTCGGCGTAGTTGGGCATTGACTCGAGCCCGAAGGACTGCCAAAGAAAACGGTTTTGTGATATAATCCTCTGCCCCCAGTTCCAAGCCTGCCACAATGTCTATCTCCATATCATTGGCCGTGAGGAGAATCACAGGGACACGCCCCCGAACTTCCTCCAATAAGGACAGACCGCTGCTATCGGGCAGGTTCACATCCAGGATCAGCAGTGAAAACGGTCCGTCCGCCTCCAGCATTTGCCGGGCCTGGGCCAAACTTCTGCATAGACTCACTGGCCGCTCCTTCCCCTGCAACGCCAGGCGGACCCCTTCTCCCAGGGCCAAATCATCCTCCACGATCAGCAGTCGTTCCATCTGCGCCTCCCCTGTCATGCCATCATTCAGACCACTTAACCTCACACGGTCTCCCCAAAACGGGCACCCGATACAGCATTGATAAACTGCTGCGCTGTCCGACCAGAAATGCCTCCATGACGCAGTTCCCACCGGTTTGCCTCAGCCAACAGCGCCTCCTGGGGGATTTGCAATCCCTGCCGCTGCGCCAAAGAGAGGACAATCTCCTGAAACTGGTTCCGATTCGGGATCGCGTAATGAATTCGCACCCCAAAGCGAGCGGAGAGGGAAAGTTTTTCCTCCAAGGTATCCGAATGATGAATGTCGTTCTCATGCTCCATATCTGCCCGGTCCTTCCAAGTTTCCCGGATCAAATTGCGACGGTTGGATGTGGCATAGAGAAGGACATTTTCAGGCTTGCTCTCTACGCCCCCCTCAATCACCGCCTTGAGAAACTTGTATTCCACCTCATTCTCCTCAAAAGAAAGATCATCTATAAAGACAATGAAGCGATAATTTCGGTTTTTCACCAGCGCAATCACCGCCGACAAGTCCCGGAACTGGTGCTTATAAATCTCGATCATTCGCAGGCCCTGGTCATAATACTCATGAATGAGCGCCTTAACGCTGGAGGATTTTCCCGTACCCGCATCACCATAAAGCAGGACATTGTTGCTGCTGCGCCCAGCAAGAAACGCCTCTGTGTTCCGCCGCAGCTGTTCCTTCTGGCTCTCGTAACCCACCAGATCTTGCAGTGTTCCCTGATCGAGATTATAGATAGGAAGCAGAGACACGCCTTCTGGACCAGATTGGATATGGAATGCCCGGTTCAACCCTATCATGCCCACGCCGTACTGTTTGTAATGACTGGTAACCAAACGGAAAAACGTCTCGTCATCTGGCGCTTTTGCAAGCTGGCCACTGAGCTGACGCACTTGTTCACTCACCATTTTATGATACCGTCGCTCGTGCTTATCAATGGCGCGATACTGACAAATCCTTGTGAAGCAATCTATGCCCAAATCCTCTTCCATGGGGCCAAAGTCATAGTGAAACAGACCACGAAAAATCCCAAAATCACTTTTTGCAAAGTAATTCACCGTTCCATCCAGTGCCCCCACCCGTTCCGTAATCAGACTAAAGGAGTTCTCATTGGTCATGAGCAGAAAGGTCAGGTAGTTCTGCCACAGATTTTCATCAAAGCCATAGTCTGTGGCAAGATCCAACAGTCGTTTGATCTGATCATAAATCCGCCGTACCAACGCCTGCTGAAACGTGGTCTTTCCTTTCCAGTCCTGAAATACCTCCGCCAGTTTGACTAAAATGCTCTCTTGCCCCAAATCCCCATACAGCAGCAGGCGGGATACCAGTTGATCCATCCTTCTCCTCCTTATCAGTTCTCTTAGAACAAGTTAGCCGCCCATAAAGGCGGCCAACTTCTTGAATCTACTTTTCCTAAGCTCTTAATCTACCTTGACCCGCCAGCCAAATTTGTCCTCCAGTTTCCCCAGCTGAATCCCAGTAACCGTATCATAGAGTTTTTGGCTTAAGGCACCAATCTGTCCATCACCAATCACCATCACGTCATCCTTATAACGCAGCTTACCCACCGGGGAAATGACCGCCGCAGTACCAGTCCCAAAGACCTCCTCTAACTTGCCCTCTTTCTGGGCTTGAAGCAGTTCCTCCACAGAAACTCGCCGCTCCTCTGTGGGAAGCCCCCAATCTCGGCAGAGTTGCAACACAGAATTTCGGGTGATGCCCGGAAGGATGGAGCCATTCAGCATGGGGGTAATCACTTTACCATCGATCTTAAAGAAGATATTCATTGCTCCCACTTCTTCAATGTACTTCCGCTCCACACCGTCCAGCCACAACACTTGGGAATAGCCATCTCCATGCGCCTTTACCTGTGCAGCCAGGGAAGCTGCGTAGTTGCCGCCAGTCTTGGCAAAGCCCATACCGCCCCGAACAGCCCGAACATAATCATCTTCGATCCAGATTCCTACAGGCTCCAGCCCACCTTCATAGTAGGCCCCAGAGGGAGAAAGGATAATCATAAATAGAAAGGTCTTAGAGACATCCACCCCCAGGAAAGGTTCCGTGGCAATGATAAAAGGACGAATATACAGAGACGTTCCAGGCTCGCTGGGAATCCAGTCCTGGTCAACAGAAACAATGGTTTTTACTGCCTGAACGTAGTCCTCCACAGGCACCTGGGGGATGCACAGACGGTCATTGGAATCGTTGGTCCGCTTGGCATTCATGTCTGGACGGAAAAGATAATTTGCCCCATCGATCCCTTTGTATGCTTTCAAACCCTCAAACATCTCCTGACCATAGTGAAACACCATCGCTGCCGGAGAGATGCTAATGTCCTCATAAGGAACAATACGGGGATCATGCCATCCCCTTCCCTCGGTGTAGTCCATGACGAACATATGATCCGTGAAAATCCGCCCAAAGCCCAGCTTCCCTGCCGGCTTCTCCTTGGGTGTGGTGGTCCGTGTGATCTTAATATCTAACATGACAGCAGCTTCCCTTCTCAAATAATCTTATCCTGTTTTTCCCTCAACTCCGCTTAGGGGCATTGTCAAGCGTCCAGAATCGCGCCCTTGTCTGCGGAAGAAACCAGCTTGGCATACCGCGCCAAATACCCGGTCTTGATCTTAGGTTCTGGGCAAACCCAGGCTGCCCGCCGCTTGGATAGCTCCTCCTCGGAAACTTCCAACTGAATCTGGCACTTGGGAATATCAATGGCAATCATATCCCCTTCTTCTACCAGAGCGATGGTCCCACCGGCAGCAGCCTCAGGACTCACATGGCCGATGGATGCACCACGGGTCGCACCGGAGAATCGACCATCGGTGATGAGTGCCACAGACTCCCCCAATCCCATGCCACAGATGGCAGAGGTCGGGTTGAGCATCTCCCGCATCCCTGGACCGCCTTTAGGCCCTTCATAACGGATAACCACTACGTCACCAGGATGGATCTTCTTCGCATAGATCTCCGCAATGGCTTCCTCTTCAGAGTTATACACGCGGGCAGGCCCTCTGTGGACCATCATCTCAGGTGCCACAGCAGACTGCTTGACCACACAGCCGTCCTGGGCCAGATTGCCCTTGAGCACGGCAATTCCTCCACTCTGGGAATAGGGTTGCTCCAAAGGCCGGATGATCTCTGGGTCACGGTTGCAGACATTGACCAGATTCTCAGCAACCGTCTTGCCGGTGCAGGTAATGAGACTTGTCTCCAGCAGTTCCTTCTTCGTCAGCTCTTTCATCACCGCGTACACACCGCCAGCCCGGTCCAGGTCTTCCATAAAGGTATCTCCCGCTGGGGCTAGGTGGCACAGGTTCGGTGTCTTTGCTGAAATGGCATTGGCTGCATCCAAATCCAACGTCACGCCAGCCTCATGGGCAATGGCAGGCAGATGGAGCATGGTGTTGGTGGAGCATCCCAGTGCCATATCCACCGTCTCTGCGTTGTGGAACGCAGCAGGGGTCATGATGTCTCGAGGACGAATGTCCTTTTGAATCAGATCCATAATTTGCATCCCTGCATGTTTTGCCAGACGACGGCGGGCAGACAGGGGGGCAGGAATTGTCCCATTGCCAGGCAGTGCCATACCGATGGCCTCGGTAAGACAGTTCATAGAATTGGCTGTGTACATCCCTGAGCAGGAACCGCAGCTAGGACATGCATTCTCCTCGTATTCCCGTACCCCATCTTCATCCAAAGTGCCAGCATGGTATGCACCGACTGCCTCAAACATATGGCTCAGGCAGGTCCGCCGACCATCTTGAAGTCGTCCAGCCAGCATAGGGCCACCAGAACAAAAAATAGTGGGAATATTCAGTCGCGCCGCAGCCATGAGCAGACCAGGAACATTCTTATCGCAGTTGGGCACCATCACCAGGCCATCAAATTGATGGGCCGTGACCATGGCCTCTGTGGAGTCAGCAATCAGGTCACGGGTAGCCAGGGAGTACTTCATACCTACATGGCCCATGGCGATGCCGTCACACACAGCAATCGCAGGAAACGTCACTGGGGTACCCCCAGCTGCGCGAATCCCGGCTTTTACTGCCTCCACGATTTTGTCTAGGTCCATGTGACCAGGCACAATTTCATTCCACGAGCTAACCACACCCACCAAGGGTCGGTTCAACTCTTCCTCTGTATAACCTAAGGCATAAAGCAAGGACCGATTCGGTGCCCGCTCCACCCCTTTTTTCACTTGATCGGAACGCATGGGGGATATCCTCCTTCAATTTTTGCAAAAAGTTGTATGACCACTCTTGCATTGTCTGACTTTATATTATAGGATAGAATCATCCATGTCAAGGGGGAAGCGCCCCTTTCCCCAAAAAGGAGGGCACTATGGAGAAAAAAAGTCTGTCCCAACAAACTGCCCATCGGCTGCACACCATGATCGTGGTAGAGCGCCGCTTCGCCCCCGGTGATAAGCTCCCCAACGAAATCGAGCTTTCCCAAGAGCTTGGCGTCAGCCGCACTACGCTTCGGGAAGCTCTCCACGTTCTGGTTTCCCAGCAGTTGCTGGAAGTCCGCCGTGGGCGTGGGACCTTCGTCACCGAACAGGTCGATCACATCAACGACTACGGTTTTTCCACCCTAGAAAAAATTCAGGGGGAGCTGCGGGATTTGTTCGAGCTGCGGGCCATCTTTGAACCAAGCGCCGCCCGCTTAGCCTGCCGCCGGGCTACCCCAGAGGAAATGGAGGAGATCTTGGCGCGAGGACAGGCAGTAGACCAGTGTATTCGCCAAGGACTCGACCGAACAGAAGCTGACCGAGAGTTCCATGCTGCCATTGTCCGGGCAGCGCACAACGATTTCATGATGCGTCTGTTACCCATGATCAACCAGGCTGTGGCCTCCGCCATCACCGCTGGACAACACAAGGAGCAGCTGGCAGAGGACACCCGCCGAGATCATGCCCTGCTGATGGATTTTTTCCGAAAGCGAGATGCTGTTGGCGCTGAACACGCTATGGCTATCCATATGCACCACTCTATTGATGTCATGGGGCTGGGATAATCTTCCAATCTTTGCCAACGATTTTTGCCATGCGTAAAAGTAGGCGCTCCCACAACTTGTGGGAGCGCCTACTTTTACATGCTTTACAGTACCAGAAACTTTTCTGGAAATCGTTTTCTAAATATACCTTAGGTTTTAGGTTTTATCGACCAAGATACCATAGCCGCCATCGTTACGGCGATAGACTACGGAAAATGCATTGTCACGCTCTTCATTGCGGAACGCAAAGAATGCATGGCCAATGAGGTTCATTTGGAGAATCGCCTCCTGCACGGTCATAGGACCGAACTCAAAGTGCTTGGACCGAACAACCTGATAAGCAGGTGCATCGAACTTATCTACCTCAGGGATGAAAATCAGTTCATCGGCATCCTCTTCAAAGGCATTCAGGTCAATGTTATCGGACAGCTTTTTGCGGTTCTCTCTCAGCTGGCGGCGAATGGAGGAGGCTGCGGCATCAACGGAAACCATCATGTCAGAAGTCTTTTCCACCACGCGGAAAATCGTGGACCCAACAAAGATTGTCAACTCAATCACATGTTTCCCATCTTCTGCACTGAAAACAACCACTGCCTCGGGCTCGCCGCGGAACAAGTGCTCCAACTCATTGATACGCTGCTCTGCATGAGAATAGACTCGATCGGGGATTGTCATGTTCTTACTGGAAAATTGGATCTTCATAACAACTGCTCCTTTCTCTTTCCTGGGATATCCTCGAAGGTATCGATTGGTAATTTTTTAGTTTATGGTTTCCTTCCTTCTTCTATTGGTATTATAGCATAGGTTTTTTAGTTTTGCAATCTCCTTTTTTGGTTTTTATGACATTTTTTCTAAAGAAAGGAAACTTCGCCTTGGAATAGGTCTCGCTGTCATAGAGAGATACTTCCATCTTCTGCAAAAAACCATCGAAAAAACACCTCCGCGCCACGTCTTTTCCGTGACAGCAGAGATGTTATTTCTTCTTTGCGTACCCTTTCAGATCAGGATAGCAGACTCATCCTTTTATCCGCAGTATAATGCCACCACTCTTCTCCTTTTGTGGCGGTCTCTGCTCAGCTGGAGCGCAATCGCAAAAACACCTTACATCTCCTCCGACCGTAGCAACCTGCTTCCTTTTGCCTCATCCAGTCCCAAGGCAAGCACAGAGGCATTGGCCAAACTGTGTCTGGCACACGTCTTGCTGGTCTCAGAAAATTCCCAAATGTTCCAGCAGAATCTTTACGCCCAGAAGAATCAGTATCGTCCCTCCCATTGCTTCCGCTCTGGCCCGAAGCCGAATCCCACATAGATTCCCCAGTTTCACACCCAAAACGGAAAAGAGAAATGTGGTCACTGCAATACAGGATATTGCCGATAGGACCTCCACCTCTAAAAACGCAAAAGTGATCCCTACTGCCAGGGCGTCTATACTGGTAGCCACAGCCATGGCCAGCATGATCCGCACCCCCAAAGAGGCATCACCAATGCTCTCCTTCTGCCGTGCTTCACACAACATATTCAGCCCCAATATCGTCAATAGAACAAATGCAATCCAATGATCCACTGCAACAATGTACACAGAAAATCGGGAACCCAAAAGCCATCCAACCAACGGCATGAGTCCTTGAAATCCGCCAAACCAAAGGCCAACCAAAACAGCCCGGCTCAGGGTAGCCCGGTCCATTGCCAAACCTTTACAGACTGCAACAGCAAAGGCATCCATAGACAAACCTACTGCCAGCAGAATCAGCTCCAGCAGACTCATGTTGCCCCCCCTTTCCCAGGCCTACAATATGCCACCAGACGCGTCAATATGTCGTCCTGAGAAGGTTCCTTTTTGCTTTTGCTTATTCTTTGTTATCGATGGCCCGCCAAGCATTGTCCAGGAAACTCTCGTCATAGATCTGATCCTCTGTTGGTTCCCCTGTAATAGCGCCAGCCAGTTTGTTCAGCTTTACACCAGCTTGGAACCCAGAAGGCGTATGATAACCGGTATAGTTTGCCACTTGATGCTCTTTGTCGTACTGCGCATCATAGAGCAATTCTTCCTTCTGTGCCCCATCAAAGAGTGGCAGCATCTTTTCTGCAATTTCCTCAGGTGTTGCTGTTTCCATCCACTTCATTGCCTTTGTCATGGCATTGACCGCTTTCTGTACCAACTCAGGATCGGACTCAATCAGCGCATCAGATGTCATGATAGCAAACAATTCATACTTCGATGATCCGATAATCTTTTCAATCGCTGCATCATCGGTCCCATCAACAATAACCACGCCACCTTCGTCAGCCAACTTCTTCGCAGACCAGGGGTTTGTAGCCACAGCAGCCTGAATGGAATCGCTGGCGATAGCCGCTGCATAGCCGGGACTGGCTATAAGGGTTACATCGACATCTTTCTCTGCAACCAAGCCAGAAAAATTGATACAAGCCTTGGCAAAAGAATAAGGAGCTCCCGTTGTACTCAGACCAGCAGCTACCACTTTGCCTTTCAGAGACTCAATGGTCGAATATTTCTCATTGGCTCCTACCAGCTGATAGGGAAACTTTTGTGTGGTAGACATCACAATCTTATAACCCTGTCCTTTTTCGTTGAGCGTCAACGCCGTCTCAATCCCTTTCAGACAGAACTGTGCATCTCCAGACAGAACAGCTGCTGCAGAATCGCCACCCTTGATGGTCTGGAACTCCGCATCCAACCCCTCTTCCTTAAAGTATCCCAGGCTCTGCGCCAGATAGGCCGGTGCCCAGTGATATCCCCGGATGTCTTCCGTAATAACGATCTTTTTCAGCGAATCATTCTGCTCTGTCTGGACAGATTGACTTTCCTTTTTCTCTGTTGCCTCTTGGTTTGTCTTGGTTGATCCACATCCGGCCAGCACGCCAAATGCAACGGTCATCACCAAGAACAATGAAACGATTTTCTTCATCATCATACTCCTTTTCTGTTTGTTGATTTTCTCTATTGCACCCGCTTAAGCGGATACTCACAAACTTATCCTTCCCCGCCACGCCAGCGCAGTAGATGGCGCTCCAACAGGTGGAGCATCCCATCCAACACAACAATGATGATCAACAAGATCAACACACAACACAACACTCGCTGCGCGTTAAAAACATCTCCAGCCGCCGATAAAAGCCACCCCATGCCACGCACGGAACCCAAATACTCTCCCACGATGGCACCAGACAGCGATAGTCCAAGGCCGGTATGTAAACTGGCCATTAACCAAGGTAAACAAGCTGGCCAAATCACCTTGCGAAGAATCTGTCCTCGGGAGCCGCCCAGAAGACGCACTGCTCCAATCAGTTCTTTATCTACATCCCGAACCCCTGCATAAAGGTTAAATGCAAAGACAAAAAAAACCATCAGCGCTGAAATGAGAATTTTGGAGCGAATTCCCAATCCAAACCAGAGGATAAACAAGGGACCCAAAGCCAGCTTAGGCAATCCATTCAAACCGGTCATCAAGGGGGTCAGCGCTTGGCTAACTCTAGGTGCCAAGCCAAGTCCCAGTCCAGATAGGGTACCCAATCCTCCCCCAATGAGCAACCCCAACGCTGCCTCTTTGCATGTCACAGTTAGATGGCGGGCTAACATGCCACTGCTGACCATCGAGAGAAACTCCTGCCAGAGCATACTGGGACGACTGAAGAAGAATTCATTGATATATCCCCTTGCCGCAGTAAACTCCCACAGGCCCAAGGCCGCCACAAGAAACAATGCCGTCCACACGCCAGGAGAAATTCTTCGTCTTTCCTGTCTCATGGCTTACCTCTTTCTTCTTCCAGCTGAGTACGCAGATCGTGCCAGATCGCCTTCTCTATTTCTACAAACTGAGGGCTGAACTTTACATCCATAACCCGTCGGGGACGAGGCAGATCAATGCGGTATTCCCCCACCACTCGGCCAGGCCGACGCGAGAGGAGTACCACCCGATCGGCAAGCGTAATGGCTTCGGTCAGATCATGGGTCACATAAAGAATTGTGCAGCCAGTGCTTTCCCATAAGGAGAGGATATCATCTTGCAGACGCTGGCGTGTAAGCGCATCCAACGGAGCAAACGGCTCATCCATCATCAAAATGGACGGGTCCATAGCCAACACGCGAGCAATCGCTGCTCGCTTTTTCATTCCCCCCGACAGTTCCCGGGGATAATTCTCTTCGAACCCTTCCAAGCCCATCTTAGCCATGAGCGCACGGGCACGCTCATGCCGCTGATCCTTGGGAATTCCCCGCAGCTCCATCGCCAAGGCCACGTTGTCCAGTACAGTCCGCCAGGGTAGCAGCGTATCACTTTGTGAAATGTATCCCATAGAAGGCAACATCCCATAGATTGGTTCCCCTGCCAAACGGACCTGTCCCACTGTAGGCGCAATCTGCCCTGCGAGAATATTCAGCACCGTAGTTTTTCCACAACCAGAAGGCCCCACCAGGACCACCAGTTCCCCTTTTTCCACAAACAATGCCATATTCTCTAAAGCAACCAGTGGTGGCCGCCCCCTTTTTTGTGGAAAGGACACCGTCACATTCTCTAATTCTAATAGTGACACCGTCTTTTCTCCTCTCGCCTATCTTTGTGATATTACTTTAACTATCGTAATCACAGCACTTTCTTACCTGTTTTCTTATATTTTGTATTATATCTCCCTCTTTTAAGCATGTCAACCGCTTCTCTCCAGAGGACAGAAAATGCACCTTTGCTGCACCACTGAAAGAAGTTCTTTGGTTGACCTCACTCATCACGATTTTTGGAACTGATTGCGGATGAGCTTGCCATTGTGATTGCGCGCCAACTGGTCTACAAAGACCAGTTCCCGAATCTTTTTAAAGCCCGTGCAGCTCTCATTGTGGAACGCCATCAGTTCACGCTGTAACTCTGCCCCTGGAGTATATCCTGGCGCAGGCTTGACATAAACCTTTACGCGTTGGCCTAGTTCTTGGTCGGGTTCCCCCACGGCCATGCACTCCTCCACTCCTGGATGAAGCAACAAGGCGTCTTCGATCTCTACCGGACTAACCCGGTATCCCTTTGTTTTGATAATCCCATCAGACCGACCCAGATAATACAGGAAATCATCTTCATCCCGGGTTGCCAAATCTCCTGTGTGAAACAACTCTCCATCCCACAGGCGGCTGTTCGCTTCCTCATCCTGCCAATATCCCATCATCAAACCAATGGGCCGCTTACCTCCATCGGCTACCAGAACGATCTCTCCTTCCTCCCTTGGTCCGGCAAATGTGCCATCCTCTCGTAAGATCTCCACATGGTACTTGGGCAATATTTTCCCCACAGAACCTTCTTTCCACCCCATTGCTTTGGAATCCGCAGTAATCAGCCCTGCCTCGGACTGTGCATAGCCTTCATAAAGGATGTGCCCTGTTTGTGCCTCTACTGTGCGGGCCAGATCCGTAGAGAGTTTTTCACCACCCACTGCATAATTTGTGACAGAAGACAGGTCATAGTGATCCATCCCCACCTGGGTAAACATTCGGTAGACAGTAGGCTGGGCCATAATCCCTGTTGCCCGCTGCTTTTCCAAAAAAGACAGGACCTTCTCCGCTGAGAAGCGGTCGTAATCATACACCAGCAGCGTTCCCTGCAAGAGCAGCTGTCCATAAAATTTCGTACCTGATGTCACTTCCCAGCCGGTATCTCCCGTGGCAAAGTGCCGGGACCCATCGTGAACATCCAGCATGTACTTTGCGCCCCAGTGGCAAGCCAAGGTATACACATGATTGTGGAGGACGCCCTTTGGCTGTCCAGTGGTACCAGAGGTAAAATAAAGGAGGATCGGGTCCTCTCCCCTCGTCTCCACCCGGTCCATCTCTTCCTCCTGCTCTGCCAGAGCCACATCCCAATCCTCAAAGCCAGTTCCCCCACCTAGTGCGAAGCGCACAGGAACGCCTGCTTCTTCCGCTGCTGCCAGAATATTCTCTGCCGCTGGGCCCTCCCGACAGGTAAGCACCCCACGGACATTGGCTGTTTTCATCCGATAGACCAGATCTTTCTTTGTTAGACGGTAATATACCGGAGCAAGAAGCAATCCCAGCTTGTGGGCTGCCAAAGCCACCACCCAGTAGGACCAGTGTGCACGCAGGGCAATTAAGAACACATCTCCTTTCTTTAGTCCTCGGCTGCTGAGGAGATTGGCTGCCTTATTGCTCATCCTGCTCAAATCCTTAAAAGTCAACTTAGCCTGTTCTCCTCGGTCATTTTCCCAAATAATGGCCAACTTCTCCGCAGACAACTTGGCCAACTCATCTATAACATCATAGGCATAATTAAAATTTGGTTCATACTCATATGACCAGTCTGTAATCTGCCCTTTTTCATCAAAGGTCTCACGAATAAACCGCGTATAAAATTCTGCCATTGGAAATCCTCCTTACCTTTTCTATAAAAAAACTCCCGTGAATCTAAAATTACACGGGAGTCTTTCTCAATGACCATTTCCTTTTATTTTCCAATATAAGTATACACCGCTGACGGCCGACCACCAGTGGAATAGTCTACCCCACCGATGACACTGTTTTTATCAATCAGATAGTTCATATACCGTCGCAACGTCACCCGGGAGAGGGAGACATTTTTGGCAATATCCTCAATGGAAAGCTTTTCACTCTTATGTTCCCGCAGAAATGAACAAATAATCTCCAGCGTAACAGGGTGAATTCCCTTGTCCACAAATTGACCACTGCGTTGGCCCTCAGGAGAGATAACCTTGTCAAGCTCCTCCTGATTAAACGCCTTCTCACCGGCAAACGCTTCCCGGCGGGCAACAAACTTCTGTAAGGCAGACTGAAAACGGTTGTAGTCAAAAGGCTTAATGAGATAATCAGACACACCATAAGAATACAACTCACTCACATGTTTGGCCTCACTAGCAGCAGTAACCATGATGACATCGGCCAAAATCCCCTCTGCTCGAAGCTTAAGCAGAAAGGTTCGCCCATCCATTACCGGCATATAGTAATCCAGCATGATAAGGTCCACCGGATGATCCCGCACAAAGTCCAGCGCCTCTTGACCGTTCTGAAAAATCCCAGCGATGGCCATTTTGCTATTGTGCTCCACATATTGTTTGTCGATCTCAGCAACCATAGGATCGTCTTCCACAATGATAACCTGATACATAGCCATTCCTCACAGATGAAACATTTTTCTTAATTATACAGTCAAAAATTGAAAAAGGCAATATCTACGATGGAAAAGTTAGAAAGGCATCTGGCAAAAAGATCGAGCAGAAGAAAAAAGTTTTCAAAGCGACTTCCAATGGGCCTATCATAACCCAACAGCACGCTTACTCAGAGGGACATAATTGGAAATGAACCCTTTCTTTTTGAACCGTCACAAGCAGCGCTCTTAGGTCACAATATCTTCTCGCAGCTGAAACTCCTCCATTGTCTGCCGCATCAGCGATGCCTGGGAGGATAATTCCTCAGATGCCGCAGCACTTTCCTCACTGGTTGCAGAGTTTGTTTGTACGACAGAAGAAATCTGGTCTACCCCCAAAGTGATCTGTGCAATCTCATCTGCTTGTTTCACTGACTCATCCGCAATTGCATTGACTGTTTGAACGACTTCCGTAGACTGCTCCACCACTTGCTCGAATTTTTTAAACGCCTTTTGTGCAATCTCTTCTCCACTATGCACCGCATGAATGGTATCTTCAATCAAGGCAGTTGTATCCTTTGCTGCATTTGCAGACTTGGCAGCCAGATTCCGCACTTCGTCAGCCACAACCGCAAACCCCTTGCCAGCAGAGCCAGCACGAGCCGCCTCGACCGCAGCATTCAAAGCAAGGATGTTGGTTTGGAAGGCAATGTCATCAATCACCTTGATGA
>JAHHRP010000036.1 GCA_020025735.1 Evtepia sp. | reverse complement strand
GAATGACGAAAGGAATTAAATTATGAGAATTCAGCACAATATTATGGCGATGAACTCTTATCGCAACTACACCGGTAACACCTCTTCCCTGGCAAAGAACCTGGAAAAGCTGTCTTCCGGCTACAAGATCAACCGCGCCGGTGACGACGCTGCTGGTCTGGCCATTTCTGAGAAGATGCGCGCTCAGATCACCGGCCTGGACGTTGCTCAGAAGAACGCCAAGGACGGCATCTCCCTGGTGCAGACCGCAGAAGGCGCCTTGACCGAAGTTCACGACATGCTCAACCGTATGTACTCTCTGGCTGAGCAGTCTTCCAACGGCACCTATAAAGATGCTGTTGATCGTGAAAACCTTCAGGCCGAAGTCGATGAGTTGACCGCAGAAATTGATCGTATCGCTAAGACCGCAGATTTCAACGGCGTTAAACTTCTGAATGGAGAGATGGCCAATAGTAAAACGGCAGAGGCCCTTTTTGGTACAGTCAATTTGAAATTTGGTGCTTCTACTGCTGCCAAGATTATTATTTCTGCCGATAAAAATGTCTCTGCTGGCGCAATCAAGGTAACTTTCGCTGGCACTGGCGGTGGAACAAAGGCTACTGTAAAGCTAGGATCCAAGGCTAAAGCATCTTATACTGCATCTCAAATTCAAGAAGCCATTCGTAAGCATGCAGATGCAGAAAACAAATCGAATTTCAAAGCATTTTCTGTATCTGGTGGGACTATTGATCTGGCTGCAAGTGCCTCCACGAAAATGACTGCGTCTAAAACTCTGTCCGGTACCGCTTCGCATGGCGGACTTAAGCTTCAGATCGGTCCTGATGGAGACAAGAATAATCAGCTGACAGTTGAAGTCACTGCTCAAACTGCTAAAGATTTAGGCATTCAGAAAGCAACTGGTACAGTTACTTCTAATGCAACTGACGGAAAGGGTATTTCGATCAAAACCGCTGACGATGCCCTGAACAGCCTTGCGAAGATTCAAAATGCAATCAATAGTGTCTCCAAGGTACGTGGCACCTTAGGCGCTACGCAGAACCGTTTGGATCATACCATCAAGAACCTCTCTGTCATGCAGGAGAACATCCAAGATGCCGAGGCCACCATCCGCGATACCGACGTGGCCAAGGAAATGATGGCTTACACCAAAAACAATATCTTGGTTCAGTCTGCTCAGGCCATGCTGGCTCAGGCAAACCAGGTGCCTCAGGGTGTGTTGCAGCTGCTGCAGTAATTCTCTGACAGATTATCGTTGTTTTAAGAAACAAAAAAGGGGGGTGGGCGCTGCCCACCTTCTTTTTTCTATTTTTTATGAATATCGAGAGGTGACTATGGATCTCATTACCCTGGCACGGCGCGCAGCAGAATTGGGTCAGAAGGAAGCTGCCCAAAAAGCTTATACCTTGGCATTGGAACAACAAGGGCTTGCAGACGTGGAATCGTTGGAAGCTGCCACCTACCTCTTCTTTTCTAAGGGGGACCCACAGGTTCCATACACCATTCTGGTGTCCCTATATAACAAAGGTACATTCCCTGACATGTGCCTTGACCTCCTGACACAAGGATTTTATGAGCCAAACAAAAAAATGCTCCAAACTCGATACGAGAAGAACTGCAAGCTGCTTGCGAAATATCCATACCTGTTTCGGAAGGACTTTCTTCCCTTCGAGAAACTTCCCATTCGTTTTTATCCCTACGATGACAATGGCTATGTGCCTTTCTATACAAAAGAAGCCATCTTCGGACCTTATGTGAACTTTAACACCCCGATCGTATCCCGGAACTTTTTTCGTGACTTGGACCAGCCTGTGCTGGCCGATGATGTGTACTCACAGTATGAGTTGGAGTACCTTCACGACAACGTGCGAAAAAGTGAATGGGTGGGCCGGGAAAACCATGTCTATCTCCATTATACAGATTGGGAAACATTCTGTGCCTATCTTCAGTGTCTAAACTTATGGCCCTTGCTGAAAGAGAAGAAACTCGTCTTTCTTATTGAGGACGAGATCGCCGAATATCCTATTGACTTCAAGGAACGTTTTGGAATTGATTATTCGCAGTACTCGGTAAAGCCGGTGGGGATTCGGGAAGTGAATCGTCTCATCTGGCACACTCAGCTCTCTACCCACAATGGTGGGGATTTCTTCAATGAGATTATGTACGATCACCCCAATGTACTTTCCTACACATCCATTATTTATGATGATCTATTGGAAGAGGTCCACAATCTTTGTAATCAGCTCAACCACGAGCATAAAGTAGTAATCGAAGAAGGCTTTTCCCTCTCTGTTGCCCAAGAGCTTCATTGCATGGGCCATGTAACGGAAAAAGATATGTTAGTTGCAATGTTTTTAGGCAAGGGAGACCTGAATCGAAACCAGGACAAAGCAGCTCGCATCGTTCCAGCACTGCTCATCCAGCCCCATTTCTATAATATAATTTTTGAGTTAGATCTGGACAAAGAGGAAACAGCCGCAATCCTTTCCTCTCCTCAATACAAAAAGATCCAAGAGAGCCCTTTCTTCCGAGAATTCAAATATCTCAAAACTTTTACACCTATCCGGCGGATTACTACCAGCTATGCTGCGTCAGTTCGATTTATGCAGGAAAACATTAAGCCAGGGAAGACTTTCCCAGATGTCCTTATGCAGCGAGTCCTGAACCGCAGTTTTATGATCGGTCCCCAGGACAAACTCTTTGCAGACAGCGTATTAGTACGCTTTGAAGATGGCAAACTCAATCCCAAAGCAACCTTTACAGCCCTGGCAGCCTTTTTAGACTTGCCTTATACTGAGAGCATGACCTACTGCTCTGGTGAAGATGGCCAAAACCCAGTATCTATGGCGGGCAATGTGGTTGGATTTGATACTGCTACTGTATATCGCACCTATGATGACTATGCCGACCCCTATGAACGCGCCCTGCTGGAAGTGCTGATGCACGACATTTATGTGCAATATGGTTACGACTTCCAATACTACAAAGGAGAACCTGTGGATGAAGCGTGGGTAGAAAATACTCTTGCACACTGCACTTGTCTGAATCAGATGATAACAGATAGTTTCCCAGGGGCGTATCAGGCTAAGATAAAAAATATGGGCGATGAAGCAGGCATAGAGTTCAAAGGTGATACAGGAGAGGAAGCTCTTCAAGCGCATATAGAGGAGATGAATAACAATCGCCGGAATATTATTAAACACATTTTAAAGGGCTTGCGCTTCGTCAACCGAAATGGTCAGCCCCTCCACTATATGAAACAGTTGGAGCTGGACCCTGACCTGTTAGAACAACCTCTCTACCACTAACCTATCATACAAAAACACCGTCTGAACAACCGTCTACCTGCACAAACAAGGGGGGATCGCAACGCGATCCCCCCTTGTTCCCCTCAGAATCTTCCACCGCCACAGCAGTCACTGGCCCCCCTCTCATATTCTTCCCTTACTTCGCTTTGCTTTTTTTCTGCCATTATGCTAAAATATCTTTTATCCAAAACAATATGAATCCCTGTCAACAACCACCAACAAACAAAAGGAGACCGCTTATGAAACCCTTCCTTCGACGAACCGCTGCACTGGTTCTCTGCGCGGGTCTGCTCGCCTCCACAGCGTTGGCCTCAGATGCCCTTGGTAGTAAAATCTACGGATATACTTTAAATATCTGTGACAACACTACCATATCTCGAGAGGTTATGTGGAGCGCTTCCCGTGCAGACCTTCGCACAGAAAATTACGTCACTTACAGCCCTTCCCAAAGTCTCTCCCCTGTGGTTAGCTACGGCACCTATGTGCAAACCAAGCAAAGCGTTTACAAAATGGCTAAGAGTTTAGAGTCCAACGGCCGCCGGGTCCTCAGCGGCATCAATGGCGACTACTTCGTTATGGCCACTGGTGACCCCTTAGGCATCGTCCTCACAGATGGTATCCTCCGCTCTTCGGCCTCCTACCTGCATGCCCTTGGTTTTTATCCCGATGGTTCCGCTATTATTGGTACCCCCAATCTAAATCTGACGGCAAAAATGAAAGGCTATGCTTTAAAAATCGCTGACATCAACAAGACCCGCTCTGCCAACGGCTTCTATTTGTTCACCGATGACTTTGGGCCTACTACTACCAATACCAAAAAAGGGGTCGATGTCATCCTTTCCCCCTCGGGTGATCTGAAAATCGGCTCTACTGTCCCCTGCACAGTGGAAAAAGTCATCGAAGCGACCGGAGCCACTGCCATCCCAAAAGGTAAGTTCGTTCTGTCCATCTCCAGTCTCAGTGGCGCATGGCTTCAGGAAACCATCCGTTCCCTGACACCCGGAGAAACCGTGGACATCAGCATCTCCAGCAGTGACACTCGCTGGAATAATGTAGAACACGCCGTAGGCGCCATGTATTGGATTCTAAAAAATGGTGTCGTAGATACTTCTATCTCTGACGGCGCTGCTGCCCCCCGCACCGCTGTGGGCATCAAATCCGACGGCAGCGTGGTCTTCTACACCATTGATGGTCGTCAGAGCGGCCTGAGCGTAGGCGCAACCATCCAAATGGTCGCCATGCGACTGAAAGAACTCGGTTGTGTCAACGCTGTCCTGTTGGATGGCGGCGGCTCCACCACCTTGGTCTCCACTTATCCCGACTATGGCTCCTCCTCTACCATTAACAGCCCATCGGAAGGTGTCCCTCGTTCAGTAACCAACGCCATCTTCCTCCTCTCCAATTTAAAGCCAACTGGTCAGGCAGGTTCCCTCTATGTCACACCCAAGAACCTGACGCTCCTCCCAGGCGCTTCTACCCAGTGTACGGTCTCTGCTGTGGACACCGGTTGGTATCCTATCGACACTCTGCCAGGCGATGTGACCTGGTCCTCCCCTGAAAATGCCATCAGTGCCAGCGGTGTCTTTACCGCCCCCCAAGCCCCTGGTGTGTACACCGTCTCCGCTGACAGCAATGGTGTAACCGGTTCCGCCAACATCAGCGTCCTCCAGGCCGATGCTATCTACGTCACCAATGAGGCTACCGGAAAGAATGTCTCCTCCCTCACACTTTCTCCGGGACAGAAGGTCAATCTATCTGCTGCTGCCAGCTGCAAGACTGTGGATCTCATCGGCAATGACACCTGTTTCTCCTGGACGGCAACCCCCGGTATCGGCACCATTACAAACGACGGCCTCTTTACTGCTGGTGTCAACACCGCCAGCGGAAAAATCAAGATCGCCTCTGGAAACTACGCCGTCACCATTTCCGTCGATGTAAACGCCCCTGCCAAATACACCCTCCTGTCTGACTTTGAGGGCAACACGCCAGGCTTTACCCCCCAGAATGCCACCCTTTCTCTGGACACTTCTCAGGTCCAGTTCGGCAAGCAGAGTCTTAAAGCAGACTACCATGCTGGTGCCACCTTCGCCACCTCACACCCCCTGACCGAGAGCGACCGCTACATTTCCCTCTGGGTCTACGGCAATGGCACAAACAGCACCCTTTCTGCCTCCTTTGCCTATGCAGACGGCACCCTGGTGACGCAATCTCTGTCCTCCCTAAGTTTTACCGGGTGGAAGCGCATCACCGCCGCTGTGCCCGCCAACGCTGCCACCTTCACAGGATTTTCTCTCTCCACCACAGCACCAGGTACTCTGTGGATGGATCAAGTGGTGCTTTCCAACCAAAACACTTGGGACAACACGCCCCCTACCCTTTCCCTTTCGGTACACGGCGGCGCTGCTTCTGCCAAAATCAGCGATAATCTCCGCGGCACCCTGTCTCCTGATTGCATCACCCTCACCGTAGACGGTCAGCGTGTTCCTTCCCACTGGGACCCTTCCTCTGGCACACTTTCTGCCACCCTGTCCGGTCTGGGGCAGAACAGCCACCAGGTCACAGTCACCGCTGCGGATGCCTGCGGCAACCTGGCTAGAGATTCCGTCACCCTCACCGGGACTGCCGCCAATCCTTTCCCTGACATGGCGAAGCACTGGGCCAAGCCCTACACCACCCGGCTTAGTGAGCTTGGCATCATCACCGGCATGGGCAACGGCCAGAGCACCAACTTCTATCCCAACCGGAACATCACCCGAGGCGACTTTGCGCTCATGGTTTCCAAGTGGCTCAAGCTGGATCTGAATGCCTACACCTCTGTTAAGCTGCCTTATGCCGACACAAAAGACATCCCCGCCTGGGATCTCAATGCCATCAAAGCCCTCTATACCTTAAACATCATGCAGGGCAGTCGGAACAGCGATGGCACCCTACGCGCCAATGCCCGCGCACCCATTACCCGGTCCGAAGCCATGACCATTCTGGGGCGCCTGACCCCCAAGGGATACGCCCCAGCAAACCTGAAAGCATTCTCCGATGCAGGCAGGGTCCCGGCCTGGGCCAAGAATCATGTGGCCACCCTAGTTGGTCTGCATGTGGTAGGTGGCTCCAACGGTATGCTGCGGCCCACCGCTCCCATCACCCGGGCTGAGGTATCTAAGATCCTATTTACACTTTGGTAAACCACCCTACTTTCTCCAGAAAAAGACCTTGCAAATAGCATCATTGTGTGGTATCATTTCATGTAATCAGTTTTTCTGTCAATCTTTTAGAAGAAAGCCTTGCCGCCTTGGATCTCTTTCTTCCTAGGGCGCAAGGGAAAGGACTCTACCACTATGGCTGTAACGATTGTCTCTATTATTCAGGTGTTGGCTGGTGCCATGCTCATCCTTTTCGTGTTGGGTCAGTCTGGCAAACACTCTGGCCTGGGTACAATTTCCGGTGCCAGTGACTCTTTCTTGTCCAAAAATAAGGCAAAGTCTGCGGATGCTAAACTGGCTCGTTGGACCAAGTGGGTTGCTATTGTCTTCATTGTTTTGACTTTGGCGCTCAGTTGCCTGTAACCAGTCCCTTCCAAAATGCCCTTCCTATTCGGAGGGGCATTTTGCGTTTATTTTTCCACTTTATGAGGTGACCCCCTATGAATCGAGAAGAAGCTTTTAACCTGTTGGATCAAATGGCCAAGGGTATCGCAGAAATGTTTGGTTCCAATTGCGAGACCATTATTCACGATCTAGCCGATCCCCTCCATCCCGTTTTAGCCATCTATAACGGCCATGTTTCCGGCCGCTCCGTCGGATCCACACTGGATGTGACCGGACTGGAGCAAGACCTTTATCTGGATGCCGATGTCGTAAATCTCCTGGCCGTGACTCCAAGCGGACAGCAAACCAAAAGTTCCACCTTTTCCATCAAAGGAGAGGACTATCATTTAGGCTTTGGCATCAACTATGACTTCACTCCTCTGGCCTACGCTAACCGGGTTCTGCTGGACCTAATGCATACGGAGGTAGATTTCCACAGCGCCCTCTACAAACCTCGGGATGCAGGCATCAGCGATCTGTTTGATGGTGCCTTACTCCGGGTAGGAAAACCTGCCCGGGAGATGAACAAAGCCGATCGTCTGCGTGTCATCGAATATCTGAAAAACATGGATGCCTTTTCCTATCGGCGCGCCGTACCATACGTGGCCGCTCATCTTGGGGTTTCCCGATATACGATCTATAAGTATCTGGACGAAGTAACCGCCAAAGATTCCACAAGGAAAGAATCCTTTTCTGAAGAGGAGGAAGAATGAGATGTATCAACAATTGATTCAGGATCGTGTCGACCATCAGGAGAACCTGTTGATTGAAGCGGTCTCTCGTCTGGTGCAAATCGAGAGTACTCTTAGCCCCGCTCAACCTGGCAAACCCTTTGGCATCGGGCCTGCTGCGGCGCTGGAGGAACTGTTGTCCATCGCCCAAGAGTGGGGCTTAACGGGTGAAAATTTGGAAGGTTATGTGGGCGCAGTAGACCTGAATCAAGAGGAAACCAGCCTGCATATCTTGGGCCATCTGGATGTAGTGGATGCCGGGGAGGGCTGGACCGTAACCCAAGCCTTCCAGCCCAAGGTGATTGATGGTATGTTCTATGGTCGGGGGACCAGCGATGACAAAGGCCCCGTAATCGCTGCTCTGCTGGCCATGAAGGTCGTAAAAGAACTGGGGCTCCCTCTGAAACGAAATGTCCGCCTTTTGGCTGGTACAGACGAAGAAACTGGTTTCCGGGACATCAAGTGGTATTATGCCAATCACCCCTACGCCCCGCATACGCTCTCTCCTGACGCAGACTTTCCCATCATCAACATCGAAAAAGGCCATTATCAGCCTACGTTCCAAACCAACTGGCCTCAAGAGACCGCGTTACCGCGAGTATCCTCTTTCACAGGCGGTACCCGCTTGAACATGGTCCCTCCCACCGCTCAGGCCCTCTTATTGGGCGTCTCATTAGAACAAGTCCAGGCCACTGCAAAAGAAATAACTTTGGAAAAAGAGATCACCTTCACCTGCCAGCAAACAGGAGAATCTGTGCACGTACTTTGCTCTGGGCAAAACGCGCACGCCTCCACTCCAGACCAGGGCCACAACGCCCAGACTGCTCTTTTGGCCCTGTTGGCAGCGCTCCCTCTGGCCGATTGTCCTTCTACCCACGCCATCCAGTCACTGGCAAAACTTTTCCCCCATGGAGACCATGCTGGGCAGGGATTGGGCGTTGCCCAGTCGGATGCGCTTTCTGGCCCCCTCACCTTGTCCTTCACCATGCTCACCCTTACAGACACTGGCTGTCAGGGGCGTTTTGACAGCCGCACTCCACTGTGTGGGAGCCAGGAAACCGTCTGCCAACCAGCACAGGATGCCATGACCGCAGCAGGTTTTACCATCACTGGTAACCTAGATGCTCCTCATCATGTCCCCGCTGAAGATCCCTTCCTTGACGTGCTGGCCAAGTCCTATGAGGCTTACACGGGTCAAAAGAGTCAGTGTCTTGCCATTGGTGGAGGAACGTATGTCCACGACATCCCTGGTGGCGTAGCTTTTGGTGCTTGCATGCCGGGCTTTTCTTCCAACCTCCACGGGCCAGATGAGCGTATTCCAGTGGAAGACCTGCTCACCACTGCTAAGATCTATGCTCAGGTCATTCTGGACCTGTGTATCTAAAAATGGAGAGAAAGAGAAAATACGATGAACGAAAATCTATCGTTGTTTCTTACCTTTGCCCGTATCAGCAGCAGCTGCTTTGGTGGTGGTTATGCCATGCTCCCTTTTTTTCAAAGAGAGCTGGTGCAAAAAAAAAGCTGGCTTACTGACGAAGAGTTGTTGGACCTAAATGCGGTGGCACAGTGCACCCCTGGTGTGATCGCTGTCAACACTGCCACTTTCTGTGGTTACCGTACTCGGGGCGTGCCTGGTGCGCTGTGGGCCACTCTTGGTATCTTGGTCCCCCCCGTAGTTATTGTGACGATTATTTCTGCGTTCTTCTGGTCTTTTGCAGAAAACCCCTGGGTCCAGTATGCATTGACCGGAGTTCGGGCCTGCGTCTGCGCGCTAATCATCAACAGCACCATCCGCCTTTATCGTAAGGCGATACTGGATCTTCCCACCTTCTTCGTCTTTCTGGCGGTCTTTCTTTTGGCTGCCTTTGTGGGGCTTTCCCCTGCTATTCTGGTAATCGGTGCAGGTCTGTTCGGGCTGGCCTATCATCGAGTCAGAAAGGAGCCGCCCCTATGAGTCTCCTCCTGCGGCTTTACTGGGAGTTTTTCCTCATTGGCCTGTTTGCTATGGGGGGTGGCATGGCCACTGTCCCTTTTCTCTTTGATCTGTCTGCACGGACAGGATGGTTTACCACCTCCGATCTGACTGCGATGATCGCCATTTCTGAAGCCACTCCCGGCCCCATCGGGATAAATATGGCCACCTATGTTGGCTACGTTTCCGCTGGAATCCCCGGCAGTATTCTTGCACCTCTGGGCCTTGTAACACCAGCAGTAATCATCATTCTGTTGGTGTCCAAAATCCTCAGTACCCTCTGGCAGAACAGCAAAATCAAAGGTCTTTTTTACGCCCTGCGTCCGGCCTCTGTTGGCCTGATCGGTGCAGCAGCCTTTTCTGTGTGTGCAGTCTCTCTGTTCCGTCTGGATCATGGGATTGTCTTTCACTGGCCCTCTATTCTCCTATTTTGTATCATGCTTCTCGCGATGAATTTACCAAAACTCAAACAGCTACCTCCAATTCTCTTCATTGCCATTTCAGCCGGGATAGGGATTTTATTCCGCATGGCCGATTGAATCTTTTCTTACTATGAAAAACACCTCCGAAATGGAGGTGTTTTTGTGTCAGAAACGGTATTTATATTTTAAGAGTTCCCTTCCTCCGAGGAGGCAGGTAATGTATCCTGCTGCTGTCTTATCCGGGCGGCCTCTTGGAGAAAGACCATCCCACCAAGAGAAGTATATGGCATGGCAAAGAGATCTATCGCACCGTAGGTCACCTGAGAGGCCACGAACCAAGGAAAGTAACTCAACCGGAACACAAAGAATGCCTTTCGCACGCCCTTGGCACTTTGGAATCCTCGGCGGAATGTCTGCCCCAGTGTATACTCTGGGTGGGCACACAGGCAATACCGTACAGGCAAAAAGATGCTGTGCAACCAGAATGCAAACAGTGCAGCTGCCACAGCCAATACCGTTGCCCCCATCTGGAGAAGCGCACTCGTGTTTGTAAATGCCTGCACCGATGGTGTTGTTGTATAAAAGCGATAGAACAGATACAGGCTGGGAATTGTTGCCACAATACACACCAAGCGCACAAAAAACTCCAAAAAGAACTCCACAACTAGGGCCTTGCCGAATCGGCTAGGCTGCCGGAACCACTGGCCGACCCGTCTCACGGAACCTTGATCTCCCCGCAAAACAGCCCAATACCCTTCCATAGCACCCAAACGCAGTGGTGCCAAGACAAGAAAAATAAAGACACTAACAACCAGAAACCGAACAATCTGCTGATAAGTCAACGGAATGGCCAAGATCATCTGAGGCAGATCCATGCGGAAGAGGATATTCACCCCCTCTTGGTTCCAATAGATCCCGCTGACCGTGTCACTATACTGGCTCAAGTCCATCAAGCCGTAGGTTAAGGTCGCCCCCAGGAAATAGCGCAGCGCATAAAAAGCCACTTGCAGACCCACCAGCAGAAAAGTCACCCGCATACAAATTGGGTTCAGCATCAAGCGTTTTGCCAGGATCTTCAACTCCCGGCGATGGGGCATTTTCTTTGTCATGTCAGTTCCTTTCTGTTCCGCCAGATCATAAACCGTATTTCCCCGCGTCTTCGGGACTCACCAAGACCACTTTGTCCCGGCTACGATAGATGCTGGTACTCTCCAGTTTGGTGTCTTTCAGGCGGTTGTTCTCATACACATTGCGGTAGACCTGCACCGTGTAGCCGGTGTAAGGGGTCACGCTCACCTGGGTCGCCCCAGCAGGCAAACTTTTGTCTACCTTGTAAATGGTGTTATACCCAGTGGTCCCAACCACCTTGTTGGTCATCTCCACGGTAATATTGTCGCTCTTTGTTCCCAAGATGTTTACCGTGAGGCTCCGCCCTGACACCGTTCCAATCACCTTTACTGGAAACGGTGTGTTGTTCTTAAAGCGAAAATCCTTCACCCCATAGTATACCGTGGCATCCATGCCGTCAGGAACATAGCGGGTAATATACCCGTGAGGATACCGCTCCATGATCTCCAAGTTTGCTCGCAGCGTTGCCAAATAGATGGTAGAAGATCCCTGGCAGACCCCACCACCAGTCTCCTGAACCGTCTCCCCACCCACATAGGCAGGCGCAGGCAAAAATCCTCGAGACGCTGTGCGTCGGCCCACAATGCCATTATAGGAAAACTCTTCCCCAGGCATGAGGACTGTGCCGCTGAAAAACTTGGCAGCCAGACGAATGTTTTCCACCCGGTTGGCGCTACCAGAAATGTTCGTGGTACAGGACCCCAACACATCCTGATAAAGCTTTGGTGTCAAATCCGCCACGGTCGTTTTCGGCTGAGTGACTTTGAGAGGGAACGTCTGTGTTGTTCCCCAATCCAGGCCATCAAAAAATGTCTGGGCTTCCACTGGATCAAAGGAGATTCCCGTCCTGTCTTCCTGGAAGGTTTTAGATTCCTTATCAAACTTGGCATCTTGGACCGGCCGCTCTATTTCAGTGAGAATCTGATTCAAATCCAGGCTCTGAGGCGGGATCTGCTCGAGTTTGACCGTAAACTGGGGCTTTGCTCCTTCCAGTGTTACAATCTCATCTTGTCCAAGATACTCCAAAACCTGTTTTTTGATTTCTCCTCGGTTTACTTGGTTGCCTGGCTGCCCTTTAGTCAGCGAAAGTTTGGTTCCATTGTTTTTCCAAGAAGGCTCCTCTGGTGCACGCCCTAAGGTCTCTTCCACCTGATTTAAAATGTCTTCCAAGCTTTCACCATTCTGGTAAATCGGCAGGACTGCCGTCTCCTGAAACAAGCAGCGCAGGTACATGCCACCCCGAGCAGGATACGGCAGAGTATTTCCTACCTGCAAAGCTCGTTCTACTGATGCCGACAGATCCTTCACCACACTGGATAGCGGAACCGATACGGTCATCTCTTCTCCTTGGTCTGTGAGCACTTGGAACACAACACCTCGCTTATCATCGGGTTCCTGCTCCTGCAATGATTGATCCAATGCAGCATAGGCTTCCTCCGGCGTCAGCCCACCCAGCGCAACACCACTAATTGTGACGTTGGGATAAATTTTCCCCTGACTTGCCACTCCACACAAGATCGCATAAGAGCCAACCAAAATCACAGCAACCATGCAACACAGCAACAGGGCACGCTTCCCTTTCCGAGAGTTCGTTTTCCCTCGCTTTGCGGCGGAAGAAACACACTCCAATGTCTCTTCCGATCCTGTCCGAGCTGCCGCTGTCTCGGTCTGCCCTTCAGGACCCTTTCTCTGCTCGCTGCGCTCCATATTCCATCCCCTTTCTCAGCCACCATCATCCGTGACCGACTGATATTTTTGTCTTATGCTATTTTCTCCGTCATAAGCGCAAAAAAACAGCAGGCTTCGACAAAACTACAATTGGATTATATTATATGAAATCTACGGCGAAAAATCAACATAGCGACTTCCTTATTTCCGGCCCTTCTTTTTCCCATCATATTTACATTTTTCATGAAATCTGTATAATGGGACTCAGATAAATAACTGCACACTGAGAAAGGAGCTTTTTCCCATGCACATTAACACCGTTTGGGCTGCCTATTTCAGCGCCACTAACACCACCAAAACCGTGGTCACCCAAATCGCCCGCCGACTGGCCCAGCAAGCAGGATGTCCAATGCAGACCTATAACTTTACCCATCCCCAGAGTCGCAAGCAGGCAAAAGAATTTGCTGCTGGAGATCTTGTGGTCTTTGGCACACCCGTCTATGCTGGGCGAGTCCCAAATCTGCTGATCAAGTTCGTTGCTTCCGTCCAAGGCAATGGTGCCATGGCAGTGCCAGTGGTATGCTATGGCAACCGCGCCTATGACGATGCCCTCATGGAACTGCGGAACACCTTGGAAGCTGGTGGCTTTGCCACCGTAGCCGGAGGCGCATTCGCCTGCCAACATGCTTTCTCCCAGACGCAGAATGCCGGACGTCCTGACATCAGTGACCTGACCATCGCTACCGGCTTTGCGGACCAAGTTTTCCATAAAGTAGAAGCACTGTCCTCCCTAGATGGTCACACCCCCGTTCCTGTAGAGGGCAACAATCCTGTTGGTCCTTATTATACCCCACGGGACCGCCACGGCAATCCCATTAACATTCTAAAGGTCACCCCAAAGACCACCGAGGACTGCACACAGTGTGGTCGATGTGCCAGAGAATGTCCTCTGGGTTCTATTGATCCTAACGATGCCACCAAGATGATTGGTCCTTGCATGAAATGCAATCGCTGTGTACTGGTCTGTCCTGTCCAGGCCAAATATTTTGATGATCCCAACTATCTCTATCACAAAACCGAACTGGAAGAACAGTTCTCCTGGCCTAGAAAAACCCCCTCACTCTTCCTCTAACGGAATGTCCGTTGCTGCAATACAATCATCCGACCATCTTAATCATGGGTGGCCGGATGATTTTTCATCTTCCATCTCCACCTTCCCTGAATACGCCACAAAAGATCCCTGACCCAGAAACGTTTCCAAGTCAGGGATCTCTCGTGTCTGCATTATGCTGCCTTGCCACCCAGGCCTGGCAATGTGGTATTCTCAAACATCTGCGTAGGTTCTCCCCAAGCACATGCATCTGGACCGATGGTATAGAAGCCATACTTCTCATAATAGTTACAATGTTCAGAGGCCAGGTAAATCTTTGCAAAGCCCAACTCACCACCCCGCCGTCGGGCGTGTTCGATCAGAATGGGACTCAAATGCTTGCCTCGAAATGCCGGGTCTACATACAAAGTTGCAATCCACAGTCCTTTCTTTTGACTCCAAAGGATCTCCTTGATGGCCAAGGTATATCCTCCAACCACCGCATCTTCTTCCACGGCGATGTACGCCTCGGGCAGGGGGGCGGCAGTCTGAAGCACCTGCTCCATATGTTTTCTGATCCATGGCATGCAAGTGGGCCAATGATTACTTAAGCTCTCCAGCATAACCGGAATATATTCTGGCCGTTCTCGAATGGAATAGATCTTCATCACAGTCCCCTCCTTTCTGGGCATGTGACGGTCTTCCTTCTACTTTCCAGCCTAGTGTTTTCTTTTTCTAATTATAGTTTAACCTTTTTCTAC
>JAHHRP010000035.1 GCA_020025735.1 Evtepia sp. | reverse complement strand
TGTCGTACTTTTTAAGAGAGAAAAGAGAGTGTGTAAGTAAAGTCAGAAGGTTTTGTTCCCTGCTTCTTACAGGCTATATCCTACAAGAGAATTGTGACCAAAATATTGGAATCATATGGCTAAATTATGAATTCCATGACAGGTTTGTAAACGATTTCTTAAAATTATTTATACTCTCGATTTTCGACTTTGTTCTTATGAGAGATTAGCGCATCAGTCTTGATTCATCTGTCATGGGAGACGTGTTTAAAATAGGATAAAGCAATCGAAGGCCACCATTGGCCTCCGATTGCTTTGGGGATTATTTTGCGGCATCAAAACGAAGGATCTTCCTCCTCCTGGGGCGGGAGCAGACAGGCAATGGAAATCTCAAAGGCGGTCCGTTCTTGGACGGTCTCGCCGATGGTTTTTCGATATACACGGCTTTGCAGCCGCCCCTCCAGGCAGAGGGATTCCCCTGTGTCCATCTGCCCACACCGAAGAGCAAGCGTTCCCCAGGCAATGCAGGGTAGATAATCGGCCCGCCGATAACGGCGGTTGACCGCCAGCAGAAGATCACAGATATCTCGGCCCAGAGGGGTTTGCCGGAGGACAGGAGTTTTGCACAGTGTTCCCTGAAGGAAGACTTGGTTGCAGGGTTCTCCAATCCCCGGTGTTATAGACCGGGCCAGCACGGTGATAACCAGACGGCTGCCAACGCCACTTCGGTTATTGAAGGAACGGACCTGGCCCGTTACCTCCACATAGTCCCCCGATGCTGGCAGTGCTGCCGCTGGACCAGGATAAAGAATGTTTAGCACATCCTCCCGCCCTGATAGCCGGGGGACTGCCAGGGGAAAACGATAGAAGTCAATGCCGTGGACCTGATGGGACAGGACGGCATCTCCGGCGACGGTTCCCCGCAGGACCGCCCGATTTTCCTTTTGTTCCATGTTCAGACCGCCTCCAAAGTTCCTTGACTATCTGAACTATATGAATGACCAAGGAAAACTATGCGGGCAATCCTTTTAGTCCCTAGACTTGTAGTAGAGCATACAGTGACAATAGCCTTCGTAATTGGGATCGGCAATCTGATCCTTGAACTCTTGACAGATGCACTTGTTGGACGGAGAGGGTTCCAATTTACAGGGACAGTAGCCGCCTTTCCTCTTCAGTCCTTCTCGAATTCTGGCTACGAGTTCCTTATCCTCATTCAAGCGAACACCCATTATTCTGCCTCCTGATATGATTTTGAATGGGAGTCTATCCCAGAGCAACATCCAGAACCATCATGACAGAAAAGCCAACCAATGTAAAGAGGGCCATCCAATCTTTATTTTTGTTGGTCTGGCTTTCTGGGATGAGTTCCTCTACCACCACATAGATCATAGCACCTGCGGCAAACGCCAGCAGGAAGGGCAGGCAGGTGCGGACTTTCAACACCAGCAGCGCACCGAGTACGGCAGCGATCGGTTCCACCACGCCGCTGAGCTGTCCGTAGAAAAAGGATTGCTTTGTGGTATAGCCCTCCCGGCGCAGGGGGAGGCTGACGGCCATTCCTTCCGGTAAATTTTGCAGGCCAATTCCCAAGGCCAGCATCCAAGCACCGGCCAAGGTGGAGCTTTCCAAAGAATAAGCAAGAGAACCAAAGGCCACTCCAATAGCCATCCCTTCTGGAATGTTGTGTAATGTGATAGAGAAGACCAACATGGCACAGCGTTTCAGCCCGTGTTGTTTTTCTTGGTCAGCATGAAGCAAAAGCGCTCGCTTTGCGCTGAGACGGGTAAACAGCCGATCGCCAAAAAACAGTAGGATTCCCCCACCCATAAAGCCGATCAAGACGGTCATCCAGGGGATCATCCCCAGACTCTCTGACATTTCAATGGCAGGGGAAAGCAGTGACCAGAACGCAGCAGCGACCATTACACCACCAGCCAGACCTAGCATGGCATCCATTACGTTTTGGTTGGGCTGCCGCATGAGAAAGACCACACAGGCTCCAAGGGCAGTCAAGGCCCAGGTCATTAGGGTAGCTACCAGAGCCTGGGCAGGATAGGACATCTGGAAAAAGCTGTCAAGCATAGAATTCCTCCTCAGGATGATCTGTCTCAGCCGAGCAGGTTCCTATCCGGCTGAAGACAATGTATTCTATGAGGAGGGGAAAAGAAAGGTACCTGTTTTGAGAACTGAGGGGAAGTTTGCTGGAAGAGAACATCCCAGAGGAGAAAAAGAGCAGACCCTTTGGTCTGTGCCAAGGGCCTGCTCTTTGCGGATAAGGAGGAGAGGGATTAGTATTCTACGGTGCCCTCATAAACCATGACAGCATCGCCCGTAAGAATGACTTCGTGGTCAGAGTAGTTGACCACAAGATCACCGCCCACCAGTTTGACGGTGATATCTTTGCCTTTTTCCACATAGCCGTTCTCTGTGGCAGCGATGACAGCAGCGCAGGCACCAGTACCGCAGGCCACAGTCTCACCATTGCCTCGCTCATAGACCCGCATACGCAGGGTGTCGGCATTGACGAGACGGACAAATTCAGTGTTGATCCGTTCAGGGAAATATTCCGCATACTCAAACTTGGGACCAAGGGTTTCCAGATCCAAGGCAGAGGGGTCATCACAGAAGACCACACAGTGGGGATTGCCTACACTGGCACAGGTGATGTGATAGGTTTCACCTGCGATGTCCACTGGACGGTTGATGATGGTGCTTCCAGGGAGGGTGGTCGGAAGATTCATGGAGTCCAAGTCTGCTTTCCCCATACCGACACTGATGGTGTTGGCTTTGCCGTTGCGGGTATAGAGCAGCAGGCTCTTGATACCACCAGCGGTTTCGATGGTCATGTATTCTTTTCTCACGATTCCCTTGTCATAGAGATACTTGCCTACGCACCGGATGGCGTTGCCTGCCATGGCACCTTCGGTACCATCCCGGTTAAAAATGCGCATTTTGGCATCGGCGACTTGGGACTCTTCGATGAGGACAATGCCATAGCCGCCAATGCCGTAGTGCCGATCACACAAACTCACGCATAGGGAACCAGGACTGGAAACAAGACCCTGGCGGTTATCGAAGAAGATGTAATCGTTGCCGCATCCCTGCATCTTGGCGAAGGGGAGCAGCTGCCGTTCTTTTCTCATGTGGTTCAGGTCCACAAGCTCAGTGTTGAACAGGTGGAAACGGCTGGCCATCATGTTGGCCATGGCGTTGGCCGTGTCCAGTGCAGTGATGCAGGCGATGGAGTGGCGCACAGCCTCCCGGTGCAGCGCGATGTACTCCCGGATGGTGTCATCGTACAGGGCACCAGTATAGACGATCAGACCGATTTTTCCATCCTCCATCAGTTGATAGCTCTCGGAACCCTGGACGATATTGGGGACCTCGTGGACCTGGATGCCCAGGGAGCGAATGGCGTTGGCGGTGTCCTTGGTGGCATACATGGGCATACCAAGGTCGTGGAATTTTTTGGCCAATCCCACTACCTCAGGCAGTTCATGGTTCTCTACACTCAATAAGACACCCTTATTAGCATAGTGGTGATAGCCGGCGGCAGAAAATCCTTTGTAGATGGCCTCGTTGAAGGTCCGACCCAACCCCAGCACCTCACCAGTAGACTTCATCTCGGGACCTAAAAGGGAGTTTGCATCGGTGATCTTCTCAAAGGAAAAGACAGGAACCTTGACCGCATAATAAGGCGGGATTTTCCACAGACCAGTGGAATAACCAAGTTCCTTTAAAGAGGCACCCATCATAATCTTAGTGGCCAGATCTACCATAGGAATGCCAGTGACTTTGCTCAGATAGGGGATGGTCCGGGAAGCGCGAGGATTGACCTCAATGACGAACAGTTCTCCATGATAAACCAGATACTGGATATTGACCAGACCTTTGGTGCCCAGTGCCAAGGCCAGTTTTTCTGAGCATTCTACCACGACTTGGGTCATTTTGTCGGTGAGGCTATAAGGGGGATAGACCGCAATGGAGTCACCACTGTGGACACCTGCCCGCTCGATATGTTCCATGATACCTGGCATAAGTACGTCTGTGCCATCAGAAATCACATCCACTTCCAGCTCGGTACCAGGCATATATTTATCAACTAGCACATCGTTCTTGATGCCCCCGGAGAGAATGATTCCCATATATTTCTCCACATCCTCAGGACCGTGGGCGATGACCATATTCTGCCCGCCGATGACGTAGGAGGGGCGCAGGAGAACGGGGAACCCCAGGGATTCGGAGGCGTTCAGTGCTTCGTCCAGCGTTGTCACACTCATGCCCTTGGGGCGGCGGATATTTAGATCCTCCAGAAGCGCATCAAAACGGCCTCGATCCTCAGCCATGTCGATGCTGTCGGCGGAAGTGCCCAGAATGGGGATGCCTTGCTGGTCCAAAAACTCAGTCAGAGAGATGGCGGTCTGGCCACCGAAAGCGACCACGACACCCACAGGCTTTTCTACCGCAATGACGCCCATGACATCCTCAGGGGTGAGGGGTTCGAAGTACAGACGATCCGCAGTGTCATAGTCTGTGGAGACGGTTTCTGGATTGTTGTTGATGATGACCACATCATAACCAAGTTTCTTTAAGGTCTGCACACAGTGGACGGAGCTGTAATCAAATTCGATGCCCTGGCCAATACGGATGGGGCCGGAACCCAAAACAATGACGGTGTCACGATTGGAGCGGGGGAAGGACCGGGCATCACAGTGCGCATCATAGGTAGCATAAAAATAGGGAGTCTGGGCCTGGAACTCGGCCGCACAGGTGTCTACCATCTTATAGCTGGGCATCCGGTGGGGGAGGGAAGTCACTTCTGTCCCAGCCAGCCGGGCCAGGGTTTTGTCAAGGTAGCTGTATTTTTTGCCTTGGAGATAGAGGGCTTCTGTCATACCGTTTTTCAGGGAAGCCTCAAAGTTTACCAGGTTCTGGAGTTTACAGATGAACCAAGGGTCAATTCTGGTGATCTCGTGGATGTGTTCCACGCTTACGCCTTGGGAGAGCGCCTCAAAAATCGTGAACAGCCGCAGGTCGTCCATGGAGGACAGCCGTTCATCCAGCGTTCTGCCAGTGGTATCCTCATAGTGCAGACTGTCCAGCTTGATCTCTGCGCCCCGGATGGCCTTCATCAGGGCGGCTTCAAAGGTGTGTTCAATGGACATCACCTCACCAGTGGCCTTCATCTGGGAACCAAGCTTTCGGCTGGTCCCATGGAACTTGTCAAAAGGCCATTTTGGGAACTTGACGACGACATAGTCAACAGCAGGTTCAAAGCAGGCATAGGTCTCGCCTGTGACGTCGTTCTTGATTTCATCCAAGCTGTATCCCAAGGCGATCTTGGCGGTGATTTTAGCGATGGGATACCCAGTGGCCTTGGAGGCCAGTGCAGAGGAGCGAGAAACACGGGGATTGACCTCGATGACGGCATACTCAAAACTGTCGGGATTCAGAGCGAACTGGCAGTTGCAGCCACCTTCGATGCCCAACTCCTCGATGATCTTCAGGGCTGCCGAGCGGAGCATCTGATATTCCTTGTCCCCCAAGGTCAGAGCGGGGGCCACCACGATAGAGTCCCCGGTATGGATGCCCACAGGATCGAAGTTTTCCATAGAGCAGATGGTGATGGCAGTCCCTTTGTGGTCCCGCATGACCTCAAATTCGATTTCTTTCCAGCCAAAAATGTATTTTTCAATGAGAACCTGGGTGATGGGGGAATAGTCTAAGCCCACAGAACCCACTTCCCGCAGCTGCTCGGCGTTATAGGCTACGCCGCCGCCGCCGCCGCCCAGGGTGAAGGCAGGCCGAACAATAACCGGGTAACCAATGCGGTCAGCAATGGCCAGACAGGTTTCGATGTCGCTGGCGGTGTCCGAGGGGATGGTAGGCTGACCGATACGGGCCATGGCGTCCTTGAACAGCTGCCGATCTTCGGCCTTGTCGATGGCATCGGCATTGGTGCCGATAAGCCGGACGTTATGTGCGTTTAGGAAACCTTCATGCGCCAGTTCCATGGCGATGGTCAGACCGGTTTGGCCTCCCAAACCAGCCAAAAGACTATCAGGCTTTGTGTCAAGAATGATACGTTTGATGGTTTCGGTGGTCAACGGTTCTAAATAGACTGCGTCAGCCATGGAACTGTCGGTCATGATGGTGGCGGGATTGGAGTTGACCAAGATGGTCTCAACCCCTTCCTGTTTCAATACCCGGCAGGCTTGGGTTCCAGCGTAGTCAAACTCAGCAGCCTGGCCGATGACAATGGGGCCAGAACCGATCACAAGTACCTTTTTGATGGATGTATCCTTCGGCATTACAAGCCCTCCTTCATCATGTCAATAAAGCGGTCAAAGGCAGAATAGCCTTCCAGAGAAACCCCGTGTGCCTCGGGATGGAACTGGAGGGAGAAGGCATGGGAAGCAGGGTAGTCCACCCCTTCGCAGGTGCCGTCGTTGACATTGACGAATCGCATCTTTCCTCCTGTGCCTGCCAAGGAAGCCTCGTCTATGGCATAGCCGTAGTTCTGGGTGGTAATCAAGACCTTCCCAGTTTCCAGATCCATGGAAGGCTGATTTGCTCCCCGGTGGCCGAACTTCAGCTTTTTGGTCATGGCACCGGCGGCCAGTGCCATCATTTGGTGTCCCAGTCCAATGCCGAACATGGGCAGAGCGCCAAAAAGTTTTTGGATCTGCTGGATACAGAAAGAATTGTCCGCCGGGTTACCGGGGCCGTTGGAGAGCATCACCCCATCCTGGCCAGCGGCCAAGATTTCCTCGGCGGGGGTATTGTAAGGGTAGACCGTGACCGTACATCCCCGGGCCAGCAGGGAGCGACAGATGCTTTCCTTGGCACCGTAGTCCAGCAAGGCAACATTGTGTGTTTTATCTCCCTGGGGCGGGAGGACTTGGATCTCGGTGCAGCTGGTGTTCTCCACAGACTGTTCCACTCGGTAGGCTTTTAGAGCAGCGAGGTCAGGCTTAGTCTCCTCGGTGGTGATGACTGCGTTGAGTACGCCGCCATCCCGGAGCATCTGCGTGAGCACACGGGTGTCCACTCCGGCGATCCCCACTACATTCTGGGCTTTTAGAAAAGAATCCACAGATTCGTCGCAGCGGAAGTTGGAGGGGGTGCTGCAATATTCCCGGACGATCACACCGCCCATCTGGCAGTGGGGACTCTCCTTGTCTTCGTGACAGATGCCGTAGTTGCCAAACTGGGGGAAGGTGTAAACGACCAGCTGTCCATAGTAGCTGGGATCGGTCAGGCTTTCCGTGCAGCCAGTCATGCCAGTGGTAAAGACCAGCTCGCCCATGGCAGTGCCGCAAGCGCCAAAGCTCTGTCCTTCCAGGACCTGACCGTTTTCCAAATAGAGATATGCTTTCTTCATTGTGTCCCTCCATCCATAATCGGAATCAAACGGTTATTTTCTTTGGAAATTTCGGGGAAAAACATAATTTTCTAACATTTAAGTATATCGGAAAATCTCTCTTCCGTCAATGTTGAAGTGTGTTGCAGGAAGGAAAACGATACGGGTAAATTTCCACATCGTTTGGTTAAAATGACGGAAATAGCGAATAAAAAGCGTTTATAGTGAATAAATATCCGTTCTCTTACAAAAAACCGGGGGAAACCAAAATAGGTTTCTCCCGGTTTGGGTGTTTGCGATCAATACATGACCATGTACTTGGCGATCTCCCAGCTGGAGACCCGGGTGCAGTATTCACTCCACTCTTTCTCTTTGCCAGCTATATATTGCGTATAAATGTGAGGTCCCAGGACCTCTGCCATAAGGGGATCTTTCTCCATAGCGGTCAGGGCGTGCTCCAGGGAGGCAGGCAAATCTTCGATACCGCAGGCAGCTCTCTGATCAGCATTCATCTCAAAGATGTTTTCGGTGATCTCCTCTGGGGGCAGCAATTCTTTTTCAATGCCATCCAGACCAGCGGCCAGACAAGCGGCCAGAGCCAGATAGGGATTGCAGGAGGGATCGGGATTCCGCAGTTCTACGCGGGTAGCTTGGCCACGGGCCGCAGGAATACGGATGAGGGCAGAACGGTTGGAAGCCGACCAAGCCAGGTAACAGGGGGCTTCGTAACCGGGGACCAGTCGTTTGTAGGAGTTGACCAGAGGATTGGTAATGGCACACATGCCCTTGACATGGGCAAGAAGTCCGGCAATGAAGTGATAGGCATCCTTGGACAGCTGCCGCTGTCCTTCGGGATCAAAAAAGACATTTTTTCCGTCCTGAAACAGAGACATATTGATGTGCATTCCAGAACCTGCGGTGCCATAAATGGGCTTTGGCATAAAGGTAGCATGCAGACCGTTGGCATAAGCAATCTTTTTCACCGTCTGCTTGAAGGTGATGATGCTGTCAGCTGCATCCAGAGCCTGGGCATATTTAAAGTCGATCTCATGCTGTCCGGCAGCGCACTCGTGGTGGGAAGCCTCAATCTCAAAGCCTAGGGCTTCCAGTGCCAGACAGATCTCCCGCCGAGTATGGTCTCCGTGGTCAATGGGACCTAGGTCAAAGTAACCTGCTTCATCCCCGGTCTTGGTGGTGGGCTTGCCGTCTTTGTCCATCTCAAAGAGGAAAAACTCACACTCAGGACCTACGTTGAAAGTGTAGCCCATCTCAGCTGCCCGATGAAGTACTCGCTTCAAGGCACCACGGGGGTCCCCGATGAAAGGGGTACCATCTGGATTACAAACATCGCAGAGCAGACGGGCCACTTTACCCTGCTGCTCATACCAGGACAGAATGGTAAAGGTGTCCAGGTCGGGATAGAGGTACTGATCGGACTCATGGATGCGGGTAAACCCTTCGATGGAGCTGCCATCAATGGAGATCTGGTTGTTCACGGCTTTTTGGATCTGAGAGGCAGTGATGGCCACATTTTTGGCCTGGCCGAATATATCGGTGAACTGCATACGGATGAAGTCGACGCCTTCCTCCTCAACCATACGGATGATGTCTTCCTTGGTGTATTTGCTCATAGATCAGTTCCCCTTTCACACGAAAAAAGGACCAGGAAACTCCGCGTTACGAAGCGCTCGTCCGTTTTCTTTTGAGTATAGTATCCCCAGGCAACCCTGTCAAGAAAAAAGTCACTTGACGAGGTTTCTTCTCAAGCACAAGAATAGGATTTGGATAGGATGGCAGGGAAACCTTTTCCAACCTCACATGGCATGGTGAAAATGATAAAATCAAAGAAGAAAGATTCAGGACCCCATTGCAAATTTCATGGGTTTGTGGGAGAATACATGAAGATTACAAGGATGGGCATCCTGCCCCCGACGGGATCTGGGGCATGGAAAGGAAGCCTATCAAGCGGTGATGCGGTGCCTGCTGGGGGAAGCCTCCTTCCGGGCAGGTGTCGGTCACGAGTCGTGTGCTTTGGTACACGGAGATAAGGAGGAAAACACCCATGTGTGGAATTGTCGGCTTTACCGGCAGCCAGAATGCAGCGCCCATTTTGCTCGATGGGCTCAAGAAGCTGGAATACAGAGGATATGATTCCGCCGGTATGGCGGTGTTGGGACAGGATGGCATCCAAATGGTCAAAACCATTGGGATGATCAAAAATTTGGATAGTAGGACGCAGGGGGGCACAGCGCTGCCAGGCTTTGCAGGGATCGGACACACGCGCTGGGCGACCCATGGGGAGCCTACGGATGTTAATGCACACCCCCACATGAGCAACGATGAAAAGTTTGCCATCGTCCACAATGGCATCATTGAGAACTATGCCCAGCTCCGAGAAGAGCTGAAAGCCAAAGGGTTCCAGTTCAAGAGTGAGACCGATACGGAGGTCATTGTTCACTTGCTGGATATGTACTATCAGGGAGACCTGAAAAAAGCAGTGCTAAAGACCGTGGCCCGATTGGAGGGTGCCTATGCGTTGGGGATCCTCTGTGCCGAGGAAGGTGGGCGCGTCATTGCGGCGCGTCATGCTGCCCCGTTGATTGTAGGAGTTGGGATCGGAGAGAACTATTTTGCCTCGGACGTTACCGCTCTGGTGGCACACACCAAAAATGTCATTTATTTGGAGGATGGGGAGATCGCAGATATCACCCCAGAAACCATTGTTGTCTATGACAGCGTAGGTAAAATAGTGGAGAAATCCATTACCCGCATTGCCTGGGACATCGCAGCAGCGGAGAAGGGCGGCTATGACCATTTCATGCTCAAAGAGATCATGGAGCAGCCCAACGCCATCAAGGCAACCATTGAGCCTCGTATTCAGAATGGGGAAGTGGTACTGGATGACTTCTCCCTCACCGATGAGGACCTGAAAAAGATCAATAAAGTGATGATTACTGCTTGCGGTTCTGCTTTCTATGCTGGCAGCGTGGGCAAGTATGTCATCGAGGAACTCTGCCGTCTGCCTGTGGAGGCTGATTTGGCCTCAGAGCTGCGTTACCGCAATCCTCTGGTGGATGAGCATACCCTGCTGGTGGTGGTTTCCCAGTCTGGAGAGACGGCGGATACCATCGCTGCAATGAAAGAGTGTAAGGACCGTGGTGCACGGGTGCTTGCCATTGTCAATGTGGTGGGCAGCACCATCGCCAAGCTGGCGGACGATGTGATTTACACCTGGGCCGGGCCGGAGATCGCTGTTGCGACCACCAAGGGATACACCACACAGGTGGCAGTGATGGATTTGCTGGCAGTCTATCTGGCCCGCCGCTTGGGGAAGTTGGATGACCAGCGCAACGCGGAACTGGTGGAAGCGATCCTCCAGTTCCCCAGTCTCATCCAGCGGGCCATTGATCTCAACGCCAACTTGCCAGCACTGGCACAGCGGTATCACAGCCACAATGATGTGTTCTTCATCGGCCGCAACTTGGATTATGGCGCCAGTATGGAAGGCTCTTTGAAACTTAAGGAGATTTCATATCTCCACTCGGAGGCCTATGCTGCCGGGGAGCTGAAGCATGGTACCATTGCGCTCATTGAAAAAGATCGGCCTGTGATTGCCCTGGCCTGCCATGAGGCACTCTTTGACAAGATGATGAGCAACATCAAGGAGGTCAAAGCCCGGGGAGCCAGAGTGTTGGCTGTGGTATTGGAGGGCAACCGGCAGATCTTTGCTGAGGCCGATGACGTGATCTTTGTCCCTCGGACGGAACCCTTGTTCAACTCTCTGCCGGAGATCGTTCCCTTGCAGCTGTTTGCCTACTATGTGGCCAAAGCCAACGGCTGCGACATCGATAAGCCCAAAAATTTGGCCAAGTCTGTCACAGTAGAATAAAAGGAGTGGGTCGACGTGCGAAATTACGCAGAAGAAACAGAAAAGCGGATTCAATTTATCCGGCAGGCAGTGACTGATGCCCATGCTGACGGGATCATCTTTGGCAACAGCGGCGGCAAAGACTCCGCCTTGGTTGGCATCCTGTGCAAGATGGCTTGTGAGAACACCGAAGGGATCATCCTTCCTTGCAGTTCTCAGCGTAACTTTACCATTGACAAAGAGGATGGGATGGAAGTGGCCGATCAGTTTGGGATCAAGACACGGGTGATCGACCTGACTGCTCAGAAAGAATTGGCTATGAAAACGCTATCCCAGGCTGCAACCCTCTCTCAGGCTGCCATTGGGAATTTGGCCCCTCGTCTGCGCATGATGACACTGTATGCCATCGGTGCCAGTGAGAACCGACTGGTGGCAGGTACTGGCAATGCCAGCGAGTATTATATGGGATACTTTACGAAGTGGGGGGACGGGGCCTATGATCTGAATCCCATTGCAGATCTGACAGCGACAGAGGTCTTTGAGTTCCTGCGCTACCTGAAGGCACCTGAGGCAGTCATTACCAAGGCCCCTTCTGCTGGCCTTTTTGAAGGACAGACCGACGAAGAGGATATGGGTGTGACGTATGCTGCCATTGACCACTACATCACCACCGGTCAGGCCAACGACCACGATAAAGCAATCATTGATCGCTACCATAACCGTAGTGCCCACAAACGCCGTGAGTCTCTGCGGTATCATGACTAAATTGCATTGGGACCACCTGTCATTTTCAGAGACGGGTGGTCTTTTTTTCTTTTTGTGCAGGGGATGGGGGGGCTGTGAGACGACGGAGGGAAAAATAAATCGGCCAGGACCATGCCATGGAATTGACAAGGGGAGCGGAATTGAGTAAAATAAAACCAGCAAGCAAGCTGGACAGCCGCGGGGGCAGGCCGAAAGGCCGTCCGTGAGGAAAGTCCGGGCTCCATAGGGCAAGAATAACGGGTAACGCCCGCCGAAGGCGACTTCAGGACAAGTGCAACAGAGAGATACCGCCCGGCTCCGGCCGGGTAAGGGTGGAAAGGTGAGGTAAGAGCTCACCCGCCGGCTCGGAAGTGTCCGGTGCTGTAAACTCTATTCGGAGCAACACCGTGGAGGGGAAGATGACTGGCCCGGTCTCCCCAGGGAGGTGGCTGGAGCGTATTGGCAACGGTACGCCTAGATAGATGGCTGTCAAAACAGAACCCGGCTTATAGGCTTACTTGCACAAAAGCAGTTCAGAAGGCCCATGTGGTCTCCGCACCATGGAGACCTGTGGGCGTTTGAACAGCGGGGTAGGAGGCTATCCCATAAAGAGGAGGAACGGAATGAGTATTCCTGTAATCACAATTTCCAGAGAGTATGGCTCTGGGGGCCGGGTGATTGGTGAGCGCCTGGCAAAGGAGCTTGGGATCCCCTTTTACAACAAAAAACTCATTCTTATGGCGGCGCAGGAAAGTGGTCTGTCTGAGGAATATATCAAAAAAACTGAGCAAATGAAATCCACTAGCTTTCTTTATGGACTGTACATGGGCGCCCAGCAGCTTCCCATGAATGACCAGATCTTCCTGATCCAGAGTAAGATTATTCGCCAGGTGGCTGAGGAAGGCCCCTGTGTGATCGTGGGACGGTGCGCCGATTATGTTCTGCGGGAGCGAAGCGATCTGCTCAACGTCTTCATCCATGCACCCCTCTCCTTCCGCGCCCAGCGGGCCAAGGAGGTCTATGAAAAACAAGCAAACAACATGGAGGACTTTGTAAAGAAAAAGGACAAGAAACGAGCCTCTTTTTATAACTACTTCTCCCAAAATAAATGGGGGGATGCTCGGCATTACCATTTGTCCATCAGCAGTGTTTATGGAGTGGACTTCGCCGTGGAGGTTCTGAAACATGCTGTGGAGTGTTTCCCTGGCGGACAGGGGAAGTGACTGCTGTGTTGATGGTAGAAAATAGGGACAGACATGCAGTGGGTGTGTAGTAGAAAAATGTAGTATGAGAAGAAAGAATTTAGTTAATCAGTCCGATTTATTTTGTTGAAATTAGGCAGTATCATTGAGTATGTAATTGAATGGGTCTTTTGTGGCTGGCAAGAGAAAGAAGGACATTTTTTCATCTAGTTTGCCGGAAGTGCTTGTTTCAATTACCCGAATTACTGTATTATTTTTATGAGAACAATTGCTCTGTCACCGGCTGGTCTGGGAGCAGGGCAGTGTTTTAGCTTGCTCTGCAAAGAGTGAGCGATCTTTGTCAGCGAAACTTTATTTTATGGAGGTAGATTATTATGCGGTTACTGACTGAAGAACAGAAGCATTGGGTAGAAGTTATCGGCGATTTCTGCAAGAAGGAGATTGAGCCCATCATGCTGGATTGGGACAAGGTCGTCGATCCTTCCAAGGCGATCCCCTTTGAGCCCTATGCAAAGGCTTTCAAGCTGGGCCTGAACTCCTTCGAGATCCCCAAGGAGTACGGTGGCAACAAGGTTGATCTGGCTACTGCTGAGGTCATGTACGAGGAGATGGGCTACTATGACGGTAACTTCGCTTCTGTCATGCAGACCACCAACCTGGCCCTGAAGCCCATTCTGATCGGCGGCACCCCCGAGCAGGTCAAGTACTTCTCCAAGCACATTCTGGAAGGCAAGGGCTATGGCGCTTTCGCTCTGACCGAGCCTCAGTCTGGTTCTGACGCTTCCAACGTTAAGACCACTGCTGTTAAGGAAGGCGATGAGTGGGTCATCAACGGCGAGAAGTGCTTCATCACCAACGGCGGTGAGGCTGATATCGTCTGCGTGTTTGCTACCACTGATCCTACCGCTGGTACGAAGGGCATCTCTGCTTTCATGGTTCCCACCAGCACCCCCGGTTTCTCTGTCACCAAGTATGAGGACAAGAGCGGCTTCCGTACCATCTCCACCTGCTCCCTGCAGTTCGACAACGTTCGCGTTCCTGCTGCTAACCTGGTTGGTGGTGAGGCTGGCCTGGGCAAGGGCTTTGGCTTCGCTATGAAGACTCTGGATAAGTCCCGTGCTTGCGTCGGCGCTCTGGCTGTCGGTATCGCTCGCCGCGCTCTGGACGAGGCCATTGCTTTCGTGAAGGAGAGAGTTACCTTCGGTGCTCCCGTCTCCAAGAGACAGGGCATCCAGTGGATGATCGCTGACATGGCTACCAAGATTGAGGCTTCCCGTCAGCTGGTTTCCCACGCTAACGACCTGCAGAGCAAGGGCCTGCCCTTCTCCAAGGAGGCCGCTATGGCTAAGATGTTTGCTACCCAGAGCGCAATGGAAGTCTGCACCGACGCTATCCAGCTGATGGGTGGTAAGGGCTACATGAAGGAAGACTGCGTTGAGAAGCTGTTCCGCGACATCAAGGCTTACTGCATCTTCGAGGGCACCAACCAGATCCAGAAGATCGTTATCTCTGGCGCTGTTCTGTCTGGCAAGGGCCACTAATCCTTAGTGCTTCTTGTTCTTGACACGCTGTCCTGTGTCTGATTCAAAGACCCAGCCGTTTTGGCTGGGTCTTTTTCTATCTTTATCCGAGACCTCGATGACAACAGCATTGTAGCTTATAGGACTGGAACACAGCAGACGGGGAATCTGGTCCCGGACACCATGAAGCAGGCGAAAAGAAAGTCACTGCGTGCGGCTCCACAGCGACCAGGGG
>JAHHRP010000034.1 GCA_020025735.1 Evtepia sp. | reverse complement strand
CGGGCAATGATGGCCTTTTGCTGATTGCCCCCAGACATACTCCGGGCCACAGTGATCGGACCCTGACCACTACGCACATCGTACTGTTCAATAAGGGTCTGGGTATACTGCCGCATAACATCTTTTTTCAAAAAGCCCATCTTTTGGAACTTTGGCTCCTGGAACCGCTGGAGGACCATGTTCTGCTCCAGCGTAAAGTCCAGCACCAAACCGTGCTTATGCCGATCTTCTGGGATATGACAAAGCTCTTTTAACCGATTGCGGATGGCGACATGAGAAATCTCCTCTCCACATAGGCGAATATGACCCCCTGTACACTTCTCCAATCCTGTCAGACCGTAGACCAGCTCACTCTGACCGTTGCCGTCTATCCCAGCCAGACAGACGATCTCCCCTGCCCGCACCTGGAAGCTCACGCCTCGCACAGCATCCTTTTTGTGTAGGCGAGATGGGACATGCAGATCCTCCACTTCCAGAACCATCTCGCCGGGTTTGGCAGTGGTTTTGTTTACCTCCAACTGGACCGGACGTCCCACCATCATATTGGAAAGTGCTTGCTTATCTGTATCCTTGGCGTTTACTGTGCCAACATACTTTCCCTTTCGCAAAACAGTGATCCGATCAGAAACCATCATGATCTCATTGAGCTTATGGGAAATGAAAAGAATCGACTTCCCTTCTGCTGCCAGATTTTTCATAATCTGCATCAGTTCGTCAATCTCCTGGGGCGTAAGGACCGCTGTGGGTTCGTCAAAAATCAGGATCTCATTGTCCCGATAGAGCATCTTCAAAATCTCCACCCGCTGCTGCATCCCTACCGTGATGTCCTCTACCTTGGCATCCAGGTCGATCTTTAGCCCGTAGCGCTCTGACAGCGCAGCAACCTTTTGCCGCGCCTGCTTTTTTTGCAAAAACCCAAATCTGGTGTCCTCTGCTCCCAAAATGATGTTATCCAAAACCGTAAAAACTTCTACCAATTTGAAGTGCTGATGGACCATCCCAATCCCTAAAGCCGTAGCATCATTGGGATTTTGAATGGTTACTGGCACACCATTTTTGCGGATCTCTCCAGCCTCCGGCTGATACATCCCAAATAGAATCGACATCAGCGTCGATTTCCCCGCGCCATTTTCTCCCAACAGCGCATGGATCTCTCCTTTCTTCAGCTGGAGCGTGATGTCATCATTGGCCCGAATCCCAGGAAACTCCTTGGTGATGTGAAGCATTTCGATCACATACTGGGGCGCATTGTCCATGCTGTCACCTGCTTTCCTCTCTGTTCTCGTTTGTCAGCCATAACGTGGCCATAATACGTTATTATACTGGCAGCAACGCAAAGTTGCAAGGTTGTATGAGCATTTCCATCCTAAGAAAATAAAACAGCGCAAAAAGAAGGGAAAGGCTCGGTGCCCTTCCCTTCTTTTCTCCGCTTCCATTCCAAAATCAGGTGGTGACATTCAGTTTCAGGTTGGAGTATTCTTGCTCCAGCTCCTCATAGTCAGCAGAAACCTTCAGCGTACCATCTACCATCTTCTTGTACAGTTCGTTGTACTGATCCACAGTGAAGTTGGTCATCCGCCAGGAATCCGCAGCAGTGGGCAGGCCAACAGCTTCCTCTTCCACACCCAGAGAGGTTGCCTTACCACCAATCTCAGTGAAGGTGTCGTTATAGACCTTCTCCAGAGACCACTCAACAGAGTCAGCCAGCCCCTTCATAGCAGAGGTGATGACAGTGTCAGACTGGCTGGACTGATCCACGTCCACGCCGATCACTGCGCCGTCGTTGGCAGAAGCCGCCGCAGAGATGGACTGGAACATGGAACCACCGCAGGCAAAGATGACTTCCGTGCCGCTCTGATACCAGCCATTTGCCATGGTCTGCAGCTCAGGAGATGCGCCAAAGCTTGCACCATAGGCCCAAGAGTAATTGACCTCAACCTGGACATCCTTTTCCGCAGCAGCTGCGTTGGCACCCTGGACAAAGCCATAGCCAAACCGACAGCAAGCAGGGTTCGTGCCGCCGCCGCCGCCAGAGAAGCCCAGCTTGGTGTAGCCTTCCATCACGGCAGCATACCCGGCAAAGAAGCCAGACTGCTCTTCCTTAAAGGAAATGCCCGCCACGTTGGTCAGCTCTTTGCCGTCCTTATCCTTGAGCGGATAACCATCAACAAAAATGAACTTTGCCTCAGGGAACGCAATCGCAGCCTTGGTCAGCGCAGCTTCCTGCAGGAAGCCAGCGCACACCACCACCGTAGCGCCGCCATCCACAGCGGCCTTCATGGCCTCATAACGGTCATCGTCAGTGGCCTGGTCCCCGTTGGCTGGCTGATAATACTTGTAAGACTTGCCATTTTCGTTGGCGAACAGCTTTACGCCATTCCAGGTGCCCTCATTGAAGGACTTGTCCTTCAGCTGGCCCACATCGGTAACAAAGGCTACCTCATACTTGCCATCCTTCGATGTCATAGTGTCAGGAATGTTTGCCGCAGACTCCTCAGCGTTGGTCTGCTTCTCCCCTTCTACGGGGGGTTGCGGGTCCTTTGTACTGCCGCAAGCGGTCAGACCCAGGGCCATTACCAAGGCCAAGAGAAATGCAAGATTTTTTTTCATCCTTTTCCGTTCCTCCGTTTCATGGATTCATTGGGTGTGTCAGACATTTTTTACAATGTCGTAACAGAATTATAACATCTTCACACCCACCATTCAAGACTTGGCAAAAAAATCCTCAACTTTTTGACGATATTCACAAATCCTTTCCCAGTCCCACCTTGTACCCCACAACGGCTGAATAAAAATTGCATTGTCTGCCCCGCTATGGTATCTTATTTATGCAGAATACACTATCATTTATTGATTCGGAAAGCAGGGATCTTTCATGGCTAAACTTTATTTTAAATACGGCACCATGGGCAGCTCCAAATCTGCCCAGGCCCTCATCACCCAGTTCAACTATGAGGAAATGGGGATGACCGTCTGGCTCATCAAACCCAGTATCGACAACCGGGATGGGGCCAATATCGTTCGCAGCCGCATCGGTCTGGTTCGTGAGGCAGAAGTGATCTTTCCCCAAGATAATCTGCTAACCCGTTATCAGCAGGCCGGCACCACCGATGTCATCATCGCCGATGAAGCCCAGTTTCTTACCCCAGACCAGATTGATCAGTTGAGACAGATCGTAGATGAACTGGAGATCCCTGTGCTTTGCTTCGGCCTTCGCACCGACTTCCTCACCCACCTCTTCCCCGGCTCCCGTCGCCTGCTAGAGCTTGCAGACTCCATCACCGAAATCAAAAATGTCTGCGCCTGCGGCGCAAAAGCTACCGTCAACGCCCGCCTGGACTCCATGGGCAAAATCGTAACCACAGGAGATCAGGTCCTTTTGGGCGGCAACGACAGTTACGCCGCCATGTGCCACCGCTGCTGGCGAAAGAAAATCCATGCCCAGAAAACTTCTTAACCAACATACCCTCAAAAAAGAATATTTTTTATTTTTTCTCAAAAAACTGACTATTTTTATTTTTTTATGCTATAATGCTACGGATATCGTCAAACTATCCCCTGTCGCGTCCCACCGCGATGAAGTTCTGGAGGTCGTTGCTCTATGAAATGCCCGTTCTGCGCCACCCTTGACAGTAAAGTCGTTGACTCCCGACCAGCCAACGACGGCACCAGCATCCGCCGCCGAAGGGAGTGTCTCCAGTGTCACAACCGTTTTACCACTTATGAAACCGTCGAGGTTCTGCCCATGTTCGTCATTAAGAAAAACGGAAGTCGACAGGCTTTTGACCGGAATAAACTGCTGACCAGTATGCTCAAAGCCTGTGAAAAACGTTCCGTCTCCCTCTCACTGCTGGAAAAGACTGCTGACGAAATCGAAAAGGAACTGCAAAATGAACTGAGAGGAGAAGTCAGCAGCAATCAAATCGGCGAACTGGTCATGGAGAAACTCAAAGATCTAGATGAGGTCGCTTACGTTCGCTTCGCTTCCGTCTACCGCCAATTCAAAGACATCAACACCTTTATGGATGAGCTCAACAAACTCTTGGACAATAAAAAATGATCCGTCACCCGACAGGACCTCTCTGAGTCCTGTCGGTTTTTTTCAGCCCTTCCTGCACAGAAAAACCGGCAGGGTCCTGTGGGACTCTGCCGGTCTTCCTGGATTTTTATAATAAGGTATGAATTGGTGCTTTCGTTTTCCCGACTGCCTTAGGCTTCTTTGTTCTCCCAAGGACGGCTCAGTTCCAACAAACGCTCGTACTTCTCCTTTGCCTGCTTCTCGGCACGCGAGAAAAGATCCTTGGCTCGATCGGGGAAGCTTAGCTTCAAAGAGGAATACCGAACCTCACCACTGAGGAACTCCTGATAGTCCATAATGGGCGCAGGAGAATCCAAACAGAAGGGATTCTTGCCCTTCTCCAAACGCCGGGGATCATAACGGAACAGATGCCAATACCCTGCCTGGACCGCCGCACTCATCTCCAGCATGGTGTTGTTCATGCCGATCTTGATGCCGTGGCTAATACAGGGCGCATAAGCGATGACAATAGAAGTGCCAGGATAGGATTCTGCCTCCAGCAAGGCCCGGAGTGTCTGGCTGTAATCCGCACCCATGGCCACCTGCGCTACATAAACATTGCCATACTGCATGGCAATGGCTGCCAAATCTTTCTTCTGCACAGCCTTACCTGCGGCAGCAAACTGCGCCACAGCACCAGTATTGGTGGCCTTAGATGCCTGACCGCCAGTGTTGGAATAGACTTCCGTATCCAGAACCAAAATGTTAATGTTCTCGCCAGAAGCCAGCACATGGTCCACACCGCCATAGCCAATGTCATAGGCCCAGCCATCACCGCCAAAAGCCCAGACAGACTTTTGGCCAAACATATCCCGCATGTCATAAAGAGCCTGGAGATCTTTCTGGTTGCCTGTTCCCTCTGACAATGCCTTGGCCAGAGCGGCAGTCAGCGCCTGCCCTGTGGTCCGAGACCCTTCCGTTTCCTTTCTGTGGTTGAGCCACTTCTGCGCGCACAGTGTCACAGCAGCAGGAGTATCTTCCCGGTGGGAGATCTCGCGAGCCAAATCCGCTGCGGCAGTCTGGCGAGCGTTCACCGCCAGATTCATGCCATAACCAAACTCTGCGCCATCCTCAAACAGAGAGTTTTCCCACGCAGGACCTCTCCCTGCCTTATTCACCGTGTAGGGGGTAGAGGGTGCGCTGCCACCCCAGATGGAGGAGCAGCCTGTGGCATTGGCAATGTACATCCGGTCCCCAAAAAGCTGGGTGACCAACTTAACATAAGGTGTCTCGCCACAGCCAGCACAGGCACCAGAGAACTCAAACAGCGGCTGCTGGAACTGGCTGCCCTTTACCGTCTCCTTCGCAAAGGGGAGCGGCTTCTCTGTCACCTTCTCCAAACCGTAGTCAAACACATTCTGTTCAGCCAGCTGGCTTTCCAAAGGTTCCATCGTCAGGGCCTTGTTCTTCGCTGGGCAAGCCTCCACACAGGAAGCGCAGCCAGTACAGTCCAGAACTGAAACGGTCATTGTATAAGCATAAATTTCACAGCCCTTGCCCCGCATGTCGTGCATTTTAGCGCCCTTAGGAGCGGAAGACACTTCATCCGCATCCATAACCACGGGACGGATACAGGCATGAGGACAGACGTAAGAACAAATATTACATTGGACACAATTATCTTGATTCCAGGAAGGCACCTTGACGGCAATGCCACGCTTTTCAAACGCCGCTGTCCCCTGCGGCAAAGTACCATCAGCCCCAGCCATGAGCTTAGAAACAGGGATGGCATCCCCGCGCATGGCATTGGCAGGAATCATCACGTTCTGCACATACTGGGCCAGTTCTTCCCGTTCGGTCTTTACCGCAGACTCGGTGTGTTCCTCCTGCGCGTCAGCCCAGCCACTGGGAACCAGAATCTCCTGAACCCCTTCAATGCCTGCATCCACCGCATTATAATTCCGCATGATAACGTCCATGCCCTTGTGGCCATAGCTCTTCACAATAGCATCTTTCATGTGCTGAACTGCTTCGTCCACGGGAATCACCTTGGCCAGCTTAAAAAATGCCGCCTGGAGAATGGTATTCGACCGATTGCCCATCCCCAACTCAATGGCCTTGTGGGTGGCATCGCAGGTAAACACGCGGATGTTGTTCTGGGCCAGATAGCGCTTTGCCGCAGCCGGAAGATGCTGCTCTAACTCCTGCAGATTCCAAGAGCAGTTCAGCAAGAAAGTCCCTCCGGGCTTGATGTCCTGAACGATGTCGAACTTCTCCATGTAGGAAGCCAAATGACAGGCCACAAAGTCAGCCTTGGTCACATAATAAGAAGCCTTAATCTGGTTCTTACCAAACCGCAGGTGACTGATCGTAATACCACCAGACTTTTTCGAGTCGTACTGGAAATACGCCTGAACCTGCATATCGGTGTTATCCCCAATAATCTTAATCGAGTTCTTGTTGGCCCCTACGGTGCCGTCACCACCAAGGCCCCAGAACTTACAGGCGATGGTCCCTTCATCCGCTACATCGGGTTCCTCCACAATCGGCAGGGAGCGGTGGGTCACATCGTCGTTGATGTTGATGGTAAAGCTGCGCACCGGCGTGTCACTCTGTCCGTTGCGGAACGCAGAAAGAATCCCGCCAGGGGTGGTATCCTTAGACCCCAGACCATACCGACCACCGATGATCTTGGCCCCGGCGAAAGGCGTGCCCGCCAGAGCCGTCACGACATCCAAATACAGAGGCTCGCCAATGGCAGTGGGTTCCTTACAGCGGTCCATGACCACAATATTCTTAACCGTAGCTGGAAGCGCAGCTACAAAACGGTCGGTTGCAAAGGGCCGATAGAGCCGGACTTTGATCAGGCCCGCCTTCTCCCCCTTCTCGTTGAGGTAGTCCACCACTTCTTCTGCGGCATCACACATGGAACCCATAGCCACCATGACCGTTTCCGCATCGGGCGCACCATAGTAGTTGAAGAGCTGATAGTTGGTCCCCAGCCGCTGGTTGACCTTCCCCATATACTCCTCTACCACATCAGGCAGCGCATCATAGTACTGATTGCGAGTTTCGCTGGTCTGGAAGAAAATATCCGGGTTTTGCGCGGAACCACGCAGAACAGGATGCTCAGGGTTCAGTGCGCGCGCGCGGAAGCCATGCAAGGCATCCATGTCTACCATGGATTTCAACTCTTCATAGTCCCAAACCTCCACCTTTTTGATCTCATGAGAGGTACGGAATCCATCAAAAAAGTGCAGGAAGGGGACCCGCCCACCTATGGCAGCCAAATGCGCCACAGCCCCGAGATCCATAACCTCTTGGGGGTTGTTGCTGCACAGCATGGCATAGCCTGTGGAGCGACAGGACATCACATCACTGTGGTCCCCGAAGATGGACAGCGCGTGGGTTGCCAGCGCCCGCGCTGAGACGTGGGTCACGCCAGGCAGCAGACTGCCAGCGATCTTATACATATTGGGGATCATCAGCAGCAAGCCCTGGGAAGCGGTAAAGGTGGTTGTAAGTGCCCCAGCAGTCAGAGATCCATGAACCGCACCAGCGGCACCAGCCTCAGACTGCATTACAGAGACTTTTACCGGCTGACCGAACATATTATTTCGTCCCTCAGCAGACCACTTGTCAGAAAGCTCTGCCATCACAGAGGATGGGGTAATAGGATAGATTGCTGCAACTTCCGTAAAGGCATAGGCCACATGGGCTGCCGCAGTGTTGCCGTCCATTGTCTTGCAGGTTCTTGCCACGTTGACTCCTCCTTAATCCCAGAGCAAATGGCGTATCATTCCTGCCATGCCGCTGGTAGTTTCCTTATGTTCAGAGATAAACCATGTTGCCCACGGCTTACCGTTGTTATCTGACATATTAATCGTACCATCTGTACACTCTCTTTGTAAATGAAGGTTCTACCCAAAGTTCCTGCACGAAACAGGAGGGAATCCTTCTATCCTGCCAGGAACGCAAAAAGAAAACGATGGCTCAAGTCGTTCTTTGTGCAAATAACCCACATGCAAATTGTCAAGTTTTGTTCTACATCGGTGGATATTTGTCTCTCTAAGAGAAAACAGAACCTTTCCTCTACCAAGATATCGCCCATCCCATTGGATGCCCTTTTCTCCCCCTACCCTATCATCCTCTCCCTGTTTTCTTCTCGATCTCTTTCTACCTGACGCAAACCCCTTCCCCGTCAACTTTCATTTTTCCTTGACATTCTTTTCCTTGTTTAGTAGGATAGGAACGATTCCTTTGTGGATATGATGAGAAATTAAAACAGAAAGAAAGTGATCACCGGTGAATTTTCTAAGAACCAATGGAAGAGGATTTCTGCTCTGTCTGGCCATCGCTATCCCCTCCTGGCTCCTTGGTTCCTCCTTCCCCATCGTTGGCGGCGCAGTCATTGCCATCCTCCTCGGCATGATCATTGCGATCCCCCTGAAAGACCAGGGACGAATGGCCCCAGGAATCAAATTTACCTCCAAAAAAGTCCTGCAATGGGCCGTTATCCTGCTTGGCTTCGGCTTGAACCTTACCGTCGTACTCCAAACTGGAAAACAGTCCCTACCTATTATCGTGTGTACCATTGCAATTTCTCTGCTCATTGCCTTCCTTCTTTTTAAGGTGCTGAAGCTTCCCCCAAAAATTGCAACCCTTATCGGGGTCGGTTCTTCCATCTGTGGCGGTTCGGCCATTGCCGCTACTGCCCCGGTCATCAACGCTGACGATGAAGAAGTTGCCCAGTCCATCTCCGTCATCTTCTTCTTCAATGTCTTGGCCGCCATTCTCTTTCCGATCCTCGGCAATCTCATTGGTTTCAGCACCACTTCCGGGGAGGCCTTTGGGATCTTCGCCGGCACTGCCGTCAACGATACCTCCTCTGTCACCGCCGCTGCGGCCACCTGGGACAGTATGTGGGGACTCGGCTCTGCCACCTTGGACAAAGCAGTAACCGTCAAACTCACCAGAACCCTTGCCATCATCCCCATTACCCTGGTGCTGGCCTTCTTCCAGACCCGAAAGGGGAAAACTGCTGACGGTAAAAACGTGAGCATCAAATCAATCTTCCCCTTCTTTATCCTCTACTTCATCGCTGCCAGCCTTATTACCACCATCTCTGTCTCATTGGGGGCAGATCCCGCAATCTTCTCCCCCATCAAGACCTTGAGTAAATTCTTCATTGTCTTAGCGATGGCTGCTATCGGTTTGAACACCGATATTGTCAAACTGATCAAAACCGGTGGTGCCCCCTTGTTGCTGGGTGCTTGCTGCTGGATCGGTATTACTGGCGTCAGCCTGCTGATGCAGCACGTTCTGGGTCTTTGGTGAGTTATTCTGCTTACACGCTGTTGCTCGGCAGTTGTTTCGATTGCATAAAAAAAATCTCGGACGAAAAAACGTCCGAGATTTTTTTATGATCCCATCTCAAGTGTTCCGGCCCTCGCCGTCCTCACTGCCAGAGGGAAGATCACGCCAAAATTCATACTCTGGCTCAATAATCTCCATCTGATCCGCAGTGAGTCCCATGGGACCTTCCCGAAAAAGACGGGGGTCCATATAGCGGATATACTCTGGAACGACTGGATGGAATGCCATCTGATCTAAAACATCCTTCTGTAAGTCCACCCCGTGGGCGATCTCTATCAGCGTCAAACCCTCTTCTTCCAACCGGAACACCGCCCGTTCGGTGATATAAAGAACCTCTTGCCCTTTCCGCAGCGCCTCGCGGCCAGAGAACGTGATGGATTCCACTGCCTCCAAAAACTTCTTTTGAGGACCTTGGGTATGGATCACCAGTCCCTCCCCCTTTAGTCCCACGTCCTGCTTGCCCGCAGTAAAGGTCCCAATAAAACAGAGCTTGGCAGCGTTCTGAGTAATGTCAATAAACCCACCGGCACCAACTACCCGTTGGTTAAAGCTGTGTGCATTGACATTCCCAAAACGATCCACTTCTGCAAAGCCCAGCACTGCCAAGTCCAAAGCACCGCCATCATAAAGCTGAAGAATGTCTGCCATTCGATACATCGCTTCAGGATTGACGGTAGCACCAAAGTCGATCCCCCCCAGCGGAACGCCACCCAGCGGACCACACTCCAAGGAAAGGGTAAACAGATCTGACAGTCCTTCCTCCTCAGCAACTGCCCCAATGCCACCGGGCATCCCAATACCAAGGTTAATCAGCGCGCCAGGTTTAAGCTCCATAGCCGCCCGACGGCAGCAGATCTTTCGGGGACCCATGGGCAAGGGATCAAAACCACGGGCGGGAACCGTTGCTAAACCTGCGATCTCTGGACGGAACTCCTCTGTCTCAAAACTTTGACAGCTATACGCCGGACGACCCTCCACCAGGTAGTCCACCATAAAACCATGAATCAAAACTTCCTTGGCTGGAATACTGCCCGCTTTTACAATCTTATCCACTTGAGCAATCACCACACCTCCAGAATTATGAACGGCTGCGGCCACCTCAAACTGCTCTATGTTCATGGCCTCGTTGCGAATCGACAGATTGCCCGCCTCATCTCCATAAGTAGCCCGAATAAAGCAGACATCAATGGGGAAAGAAGGATAAAATAGACACTCTCGTCCTCCCAGTTCCACCAAGGAAACCACCTCTCGCCCTGACTCCCGCGCCTTGTCATTGGCTTTACCGCCACCATTTCTGGGATCAGCAAACGTACCAATCCCCGTGGTAGCAATGGCACCAGGCAAACCACCTGCAATGGCGCGGAACAGCTGCATCAAATTCCCCAAGGGAAGCATAAAGCAAGCGGCCTTCTCCTCCTGAACCAGCTTCCGCAAACCAGGGTCATACCCCATATGGGAAAGAATAATCTCTCGAATCAGGCCAGGTTTTTCTGCCAAATGGCTCACGCCCCGCCCTTTGCCATCCCCCTGACTAGTACATTTAACCAGAGACACATCCCGTGGGTGGCCGGTCTGGTCATACTGGTCAGCCAAGGCCATAATCAAATCCTCTGGGCAGCCAAAGCCATTGAACCCTGTTGTGGTCAGGGTACAGCCGTCCTTTACGAATGCCGCCGCTTCAGCGGCAGAGATGATCTTACTCATGTGGTCTTTTCTCCTTTTTCACGGCTGCACTTCTCCGCACACCCGTCCCATGCTATTGTATTTTATTATTATAACATGCTTTTCCATGCCCGCAAGGCAGACTTGCCTTCTTTTTCCATTTTTAGAGGATTTTCTTGCCCAACTGCCTCCAACAGGGTATACTGAAACAAATCCCACCAGAAGAAGAGAAGGTGTTCCCATGCATGAGCAAATTACTATAAAGGCCATCGCCACCATGCACAGTTCCTTTCCCACCAAGTTTGGTATCCCCCGGCAGAGCGGACTGGTGGCTGAACTGCGCGCCTCCATTGTCTTTACCCCAGCGTACCGAAACCCCGACGCCCTGCGGGGGTTGGAAGGCTTTTCCCATCTGTGGCTGATCTGGTCCTTTTCCCAGGCCATTCGACCAAACTGGTCCCCTACGGTTCGGCCGCCGCGTCTGGGCGGAAACACCCGGCTAGGCGTCTTTGCCACCCGCTCCCCTTTCCGCCCAAACCCCATCGGCCTGTCCTGTGTCAAACTGGAGGAAATCGAACTGCACACCGCACAAGGGCCTGTCCTCTATGTTTCTGGCGCAGACCTGCTGGACGGCACGCCAATCCTTGACATCAAACCCTATCTTCCCTACACCGATGCCCACCCAGAAGCGCTGGGCGGCTTTACCGCCAGCGGCACGGAGGATCGGCTAACCATAGACTGCCCTCCCTCTCTGCTTGCCCTGCTGCCCGATCAGGACCGGAAAGCCCTGCTGGGCGTCCTGGCTCAGGACCCCCGGCCATCCTATCAAAACAACCCAGATCGGGTCTATGGCATGGCCTTTGGGGACTGGGAGGTGAAGTTTTCTGTGCAGGAAAACGTGCTCACTGTCCTTTCTCTGGAAAAGCGAACGACTCCCCTGTGATAACCTCAAAAAAGAAAAGCGGACCGCACACTATATGATGTGCGATCCGCTTTTTGTTCCGTTGCATTTTACTTTAGAAGCAATAGTCCACAGGATTCACTCGGCTGCTGCTGGAACTATTGAGCCACAGTTCAAAGTGCAGGTGGTTGCCAGTAGAACTGCCAGTCGTACCCACATAACCAATGGTCTGACCCTGAGACACCGTCTCTCCAGCAGACACAGCCCGCTGGGACTGGTGTGCGTACATGGTCCGAGAGCCATCCCCGTGGGCAATGACAACATAGTTCCCATAGGAGGAACCATAGGTAGAGATAACCACTACACCACTCTTAGCGGCCCGGATAGGGGTACCAGAAGGCGCCGGAACATCACAGCCACCGTGGAGTTCCTGCCCGTGGTAGGGACAATTCCGATAGCCAAAGGGAGAAGAAACCCGGGTGAAGCCAGCCAAGGGCCATAGATAGTCTTTCGACCCACCAGAACCACCACTGGGAATATTGTTGCCGCCATTGTTGTGATTCTGCTGCTGTTGCTGTTGTTGCAGCTGCTGCTTTCTTTTCTCTTCTTCCTTTCTCTTGGCCTCTGCACGTCTCTGCGCCTCGATCTGAGCTTGATAGGTTTTCTCTGCCTGCTCAATCTGATTATAAATATCAGAAGAGTCATGCTTCAGCTCGTCCATTTTCTTGTCGTAAACAGCGGACTGGCTGCTAATTTGTTGAATTACTGCATCGACCTTACGTTCCTCGGCCAACAGGTCCGCTTTCTGCTGCTCTAAGTCGGCTTTGGCAGCTTCTTCAGCAGCCTTGCTTTCCTCCAGCCCGGCCTTGGCCTCTGCTACGGCCTGACGGGCGGCAGCCAGCTGGTCCATAATGGCATTGTCATAGTCTACTACTTCTGAAATGGCGTTGATCTGATCGAGCAAATCAGAGAAACTGTTTGCATGAAACAGCACAGACCAGTAGGACACATTGCCCCGTTCTTCCATACTGCGTACACGTTGACAGAACTCATCGTGGTACTTGGCCTCATCCATTTTTGCTTTGGCCAATTCCTCTTCCTTCTGGGCGATCATCTTCCCATACTCCTGGATGGACTGCTCGGACAAGGCAATCTCTTCCTTGAGTACGTTGATTTTCTTTTCCAGCAGGAATTTCTGCTCCAAGGCAACATCTTTGGAGTTGGCAAGTTTGTTCAACTCTGCCTGAATACCGGCCTTCTCTTTATTCAGATTTGCGGCCTGAGATTTCAGATTTTCGATGTCCTGTTTGGTCACAGCCTGGGCGGCAGGCAGCGCGGCAGCCAGTGCAAAAAAGACCATCACCAGTGCCAAAACCATTGCACCAAACCGCTTCCCTTGTACCTTGGAACACGTAATATGCTGCATCGTCATCACCTCTTGGTTTTTGATTGTCATAAACTTCCACGATCCGTAGTTTAAAGTATATCACAATCTGCTTCTATTTGCAAGAAAAAACACAAAACTTCAACAAAACTGTAACAACTAATTACTTTTTGATCTCAAATCTCTACAAACAATACCCCCATAGTGCCAGGTCCGCAGTGGGACGTCACAGTACAGCCTGTCCGGGTGAAAAAGATCTCTTTGACTTCTGGCACTGCCTTACGCACAGCGCTCTCTAGACGTTCTGCCTGCTCTGGCGTAGGCGCACTGGAAGTGGTTATAAAAATATAGGACGGGTCCACCTGTTTCCCCTTCAAACGCTCTGCAATGTACTTCTCATAGACCTTTTCAATGTTGCCACGGTATTTTTTGCAAACCTCCAACTTGCCATTGCGCATCTCAATACAGGGCTTGAGGTTGAGCAGGTTAGCTCCAAACGCAGCCACTCCCGTGCAGCGGCCACCTTTCCACATATACTCTAATGTGTCAATGACAAAACTCACATTGACCTTGGCAGACATCTCCTTCATCGCTGCCGCAATAGAGGCTGCATCCATTCCCTCATCCCGCATCCGGCTGGCCGCCAACGCCATGTGGCCCATGCCTGTGGTTAGCTGAAGCGTATCCACCGGATAAACCCCCGGCATCTCCTGCGCTGCAATCACCGCATTCTGATAGCTCCCAGACAGCCCAGAGCTGATGCTTAAAAAAACCACCTCATACCCCGCTTCCACCAAAGGAGTAAAGAATTGAATAAACTCCTGGGGGCTGGCTGCCGCCGTGCGGGGCAACACCTTATCTTCAGCATAGCGTGCAAAAATCATCTCCTGGGTGAAATCCACACCATCCAGATAGTTCTCTTCTCCCAGTAAAATGTGCAGAGGGATTGTCTTCACTTGGAACCGCTCCAACAGCTCCTGTGTTAAGTCACAGGTACTGTCGGCGGTGATACAAACAGGTTTACTCATAGTTATCCTTCCTCTCAAACACAGACCTCGACCGCCAGAACGGGAGGTACCATCCACTAAAATAAAACAAAAAAATACTTAATCATGATTTTTGTCTAAAAGTTCCCAAGGATATTATACCTGTATTCTCTTCCGTTTTCAATACCAAAGCCCTTTTTCTCCCTGCTGCTCACAAGCGTTGGAAAAAAGCACCCGCCAGTGCAAGCACCTCTTCTGCCTCACCAGCCCCCATCAGACCATGATCTCCATGGGGAAACTCGGTCAGATGCGCTCCAAACCTCTGTGCAAACCGCCGTACCCCTGCCACGGGCACCACACTGTCCTGCCTGCCGTGGACCATGGCAAGCTCTGCCAACTCTGGACGCCATCCTGCAAAAATGTCCCCTCGCTGCAAATCCTGCAAAAAGGCATCCGTCAGACGCATCTGCCGCACATAGTCATACGCAGGGACAAAATAGCCCTGGCGGGCAAGGTCTGCTTGTGCCTGATCATCCACCCATTCTGCCACCAGGGTCGGCATGGTCACAGCAGCTGACCGTAAAAAACCACGAGCCTTTTTGCGAGGATCTCGGATGAGTCGGAGCAGCGTGATGTACGCCCCAAAACTAGAGGAAAAATACCCGATCTCGGCCCCCGGTGCCTTGGACAAGACCGCTTGCTCCACCGTCTCCAAATCGTCAATACAATACGGTACCCGCAGCCCTTCCTGCCACACAGGACTCTCTCCATGCGCTGGAAAATCAAACCGAACCACACCCACACCCAGACGGGGCAATTCCTTTGCCACTGCCTGGGCCATGGGGCTTTCCTTACTGCTGCCGAACCCGTGACAGACAATCACCACCTGCTCCTGTCCATCCCAGTTCCATCGGCAGGGAATCTCATAGCCATGTCTGCTCTTCAACCACGTCTGCATCATTGCGCTCGCCTCCTTCTGTTCTATTTTGGCACATCACCATCACACCGTCAAGGGAAGGCAGCCCCCCAGAGAAAATTGACATTACCATTAAAGTATGGTATGATTTCCCTCGAAAAAAGCAAGGGGTTTTCTCGCGGAAGAGAGAAAAACGTCCTCTGCCGCACAGAATAAACA